>NZ_JABXEP010000069.1:0-41863 GCF_013372605.1 Myxococcus sp. AM009 | reverse complement strand
CGAGTGGTGGTCTCCGCCCGCCACGGCCACCACGCCCCCCAGCCCCTCCACCCGGCCTGGCAGGGCGCGCGACTCCGCGGTGGTGCCGTCGCCCAGTTGGCCGAACACGTTGTAGCCCCACGTCCACACCGAGCCGTCCGAGCGCACCGCCAGCGCGTGGTAGCCCCCCGAGCCAATGGCCACCACGTTCTCCAGCCCGGCCACCTGCACCGGCCTCGTGCGCGAAGTGGACGTGCCGTCCCCGAGCTGGCCGAAGCCATTGGCGCCCCACGCCCAGACGGTGCCATCACTGCGCAGCGCCAGCGAGTGCCAGGCGCCCGAGGACACGGCCACCACGCTCGACAGGCCCTGCACCTCCAGGGGCGCGGCGCGGCGCTCGGTGGTGCCGTCCCCCAGCTGGCCGAACGCGTTGCCACCCCACGCCTGCACGGTGCCGTCCGACATCAGCGCCACCGCGTGCTGCTCCCAGGCGCGCACGGTGCGCACGGGCGGGCGGATTTTCGGCCCCTCGATCTTCACCACCATGGGCGTCAGGCGCGGGCCCGTCTCCCCATCTCCGAGCTGACCGTACTCATTGCTGCCCCAGGCGCGGGCGGTGCCGTCCAGCAGCACGGCCACGGAGTACTGCTCTCCCGCGGCCACCGCCTCCACGCCCCGCAGCTCCGGCACCTGCTGGGGCCACATCCACGTCGGCGAGGACGAACCATTGCCCAGCTGCCCCAGCGTGTTGTCGCCCCACGTCCACACCGTGCCGTCGGCGCTCAGCGCCACCACGTGGTGGGCCCCCGCGGACATGGCGCGGATGCCCTTCACGACGGCCACCTGGCTGGGCACGCTCCGCGTGTGGTTGGTGCCGTCGCCCAGCTGGCCGGACGGGTTCGTGCCCCAGGCCCACGCGGTGCCGTCGTCACGCACCGCCACCGAGAAGGCGCGCCCGGCCGCCACGGACGCCACACGCTCCAGCCCCTTCACGCGCACCGGCGTCAGGCTCGGCTCGGTGCCCCCCTCTCCCAGCTGGCCCGAGCCATTCGCGCCCCAGGCCCATGGCGCGCCGTCCTCGCCCACCGCCAGGGCGTGCGTCTCGCCCAGCGCCACGGCCACCACGTTGGAGAGGTGCTTGAGCTGGGTCGGCAGCGCGCGGTCCATGACGGTGCCGTCCCCCAGCTGGCCACTGGCGTTGCCGCCCCAGCTCCACACGGAGCCATCCGCGCGCAGCGCCACCGACGCGTCTCCACCCGCCGCCAGCGCCACCACGCCTTGAAGCCCCTCCACCAGCCCCGGCGTCACGCGCGGGGCGGTGGTGCCATCCCCCAGCTGCCCCCGGCTGTTCGCGCCCCAGGCCCAGACGGTGCCGTCACACGCGAGCGCCAGCGAGTGCCGCACACCGCTGGCGACGGAGCGGACACAGGGCACACCGCGCACGGGCACGGGCGCCGCGCGGTGGGTGGTGGTGCCGTCGCCCAGCTGTCCCGAGCCATTCTCACCCCAGGCCATCACCATGCCATCGGCGCGCACCATCAACGTGTGCGCGCGGCCAACGGACAGCCGGTCCACGCGGCCAATGCCACGCACCTGCACCGGCACGGCGCTCCAACCCGCGGCGCCCAGGCCCAGCTGGCCGAAGCGGTTGTAGCCCCACCCGCGCAACGTCCCGTCCGAGTGCAGCGCGAGCACGTGCAGGTGACTGGGATGAAGCGCCTGGATGCCCGTCAGGCCAGGGATGAGGGCGGGCCGCACGCGCGAGGTGAGCGTCCCGTCCCCGAGCTGGCCATAGCCGTTGGAGCCCCACGCCCGCACCGTGCCGTCACCTTGCAGCGCCATGGAGTGGGAGCGGCCACCGCTGACGGCGGTGATGCCCTGCAGCCCCGGCACCTGCATGGGGCGGAAGCGGTCCGCCCAGGAGCCGTCCCCGAGCTGCCCTTCACCATTGTCGCCCCATGCCCACACCGTGCCGTCGCTCCGCACGGCCAGCGCATGCGCGGAGCCCGCCGCCACGCGGGTGACGTTCGTCAGTCCCTCCACGCGCACCGGCCGCAGCCGCTGCACGCCGCCGCCATCTCCCAGCTGTCCCTCGAAGCCCTCGCCCCACGTCCACACCGTGCCGTCGGACTGCAGGGCCATGGAGAAGTACGAGCCGGCGGCCACCGCCACCACCGTGCCGAGCCCCGACACGCGCACCGGCGTCAACCGGTCCTCCGTCGTGCCGTCGCCCAGTTGTCCCAGCGCGTTGTAGCCCCAGGCCCATACGCTGCCGTCGCTGCGCAGCGCCAGGACATGGCTGCCGCCCGCGGCCACCGCCGTCACCGACGTCAGACCCGACACCGCGACGGGCCGGGCGCGGTCGTGGGTGGTGCCATCTCCCAGCTGCCCGGCGGCGTTGCGCCCCCAGGCCCAGAGTGTCCCATCCATGCCCACGGCGAGCGAATGGTGGGCGGCCGAGGCGACGCCGCGGACGCTGCCGAGCCCCTCCACGCGCACCGCGGCGTGGCGCTCGGCGGTGCTGCCATCACCGAGCTGTCCGTAGGAGTTGCGGCCCCAGGCCCAGACGGAGCCGTCCCCCAGCGCGGCCAGGGAGTGGAAGCTGCCCGTCGCCACCGACGTCACGCCCGCCAGGCGCATCACCGACGCGGGCACCACGTGGCGCTCGGAGCCGCCGTGGCCCAGCTGGCCCGAGGGGCCGCCGCCCCAGGCCCAGAGCGTGCCGTCCTTTCGCAGGGCCAGCGCGTGCTGCGCGCCGCCCACCACCGAGGCCACCGCGTTCAGCCCCGACACCTGCCCCGGCGTGGCGCGGTCGGTGGTGTCTCCATTGCCCAGCTGGCCGGAGCCATTGGCCCCCCACGCGAACACGGCGCCCGCTTCGAGCAGCGCCAGCGAATCCGAGTCCATGGAGGCCACGGCCTTCACCCGCTCGAGCCCCGGCACCTGCATGGGCACGGCGCGGTCATTCCACGTGCCATCACCGAGCTGCCCGGAGGCATTGCTGCCCCACGCCCACACGCCGCCGGCCTTGCCCAGCGCCAGCGCGTGGTAGGTGCCCGCCGCCACCGCGGTGATGCCATTGAGCTGGGAGACCTTCACGGGAGACAGGCGCGGGGTGAAGGTGCCGTCGCCCAGCTGGCCGGAGCCGTTGGAGCCCCACGCGCGCACCGTGCCGTCCTCGAGCACGGCCAGGGTGAAGTCGAAGCCCGCGGCGAGCGCGACCGCGCCCTTCAGCCCGGGGACCTGCTCGGGCGTGAGCCCCGGCTGCGTGTGCCCCCGGCCGAGCTGTCCGTGGAAGTTCGTCCCCCACGCCCACACCGTGCCGTCTTCACGCAGCGCCAGCGAGTGGAAGTCTCCGGCGGCCACCGCCACCACGCTGGCAAGGCCAGCCACCTGCATCGGCGTCGCGCGGTCGGTGGTGGTGCCGTCCCCGAGCTGCCCGGAGCTGTTGCTGCCCCATGTCCACACCGTGCCATCCGCGTCCAGCGCGAGCGAGTGGGCAGCTCCGGACACCACCGACACGATGTCCTCCAGCGCCGCCAGCCGCACCGGCGCCAGCCCCTGGAGGGACAGCGCCGCCCCGCCAAGCTGGCCGGCGCCATTGCCGCCCCAGGCCCACACGTCGCCCTCGGGTGACAGATACAGCGAGTGCTGGGCACCCGCGGCGATGCGCATCAGCGGGGCCGCGACGACCACTCGCTGGGCGCGCGCGGCGTGTGGAGGCTCCGGCGTGGCGAGCTCCCCCGAGGGCTCGCAGCCAACCATCAGCAAGGCGCTCAACAGGCACGTCAACAGGCGGCGTGTTCCCGCCATCAGGTCAGGGGGCATGGGGGTCTCCTCGAGGAGGTGGTGCATTCGCGTCAGCCAGGCGGTTCGCCGTCACACGCGCGGCGACCCTTCAGTGGCTTGCGGGCAGGCCGGTGTATACGGCCAACACGCTGTTACTTGTATCGCGAGAACGGCTCAGGCGCTCTCCTGGCTGCCTGCCGCGAGCGCATGCGGCGTGGGTTCGGGTCGCGTTTGCCCCAGCTGCAAACGTCCCGCGCGGATTGATGCGATGTCCGTGTACGAGTCGTTCACATTTCTTCACGCCGGATTGCGTTGCAGCGCGTCGTGCACGGGTCAGGATGGCGCGCTGCATGGACACCGCGCGCTTCATCCTCTTCGCCCTCGTCACCGGCCTCGCCACGGTCGCCGTCCACGTCTACCTGTACCGGCGCCTCTTCGCGGCCACGTCGGAGCACCGCGCGTGGCGGCGCGTGGGCATGAGCGTCATGACGGTGCTGGGCACACTGATGGTGCTGTCGTGGTCCGTGACGCGCTTCCTCCCCATGGACGCCACCTTCGCCGTGGCCACGGCGGTGTGGACGTGGATGGGCATGGCCATCTACCTGCTGCTCGCGCTCGGAGTGTTGGGCACGGTGCGCAAGGTGACGGCGCGGATACAGCGCTCGCGCGGCGAGCCGGCGGTAGTTGAGTCGCGGGTCGTCGGCACCGCGGACCCGGTGTTCCAGGCGCACGCGGTGGGTGGCTCGGCGCAAGCTGGCGGCACGCTGGCAGCGACTGGCACGGAGTCTATCTCGGTGACTCAAGAGGCCATGGCGACCCGTGGACACGGCGCGGCGGCGACGCGCACCGAAGCCGCGCCGGTGGCCATGGCGGAGGGGCCCGTCGGCGCCACTTCCGCGTCCTCAGCCCCGGTGGATGTGGAGCGTCGACGCTTCCTTGCTCGGGCGACAGCCGGCGGAGCGGTGCTGGCCGCGGGCGGCGTGACGGGCTTCGGGATGTGGAGCGCCTTCCACCCGCCGGTGGTGAACGAAGTGGCGGTGAAGCTGCCGGGCCTGCCCAAGGCGTTGGATGGCTTCAGCATCGTCCACTTGAGCGACATCCACGTGGGACCGGTCATCCGGCGCCGCTTCATGGACGAACTGGTGCGCCGCTGCAACGCGCTACGCCCGGACCTGGTGTGCATCACCGGGGACCTGGTGGATGGCCACGTCGCGTCGCTGGCCCCAGCGGTGTCGGCGCTGTCCGAGCTGAAGTCACGCCACGGCACCTACTTCGTCACGGGAAACCACGAGTACTACTGGAGCGACGCGGCCTGGGCGGAGGCGCTGGAGCGCATGGAGGTGCAGGTGCTGCGCAACCGCCACGTGCGCATTGGTGACACGGCCGCGTCCTTCGACCTGGTGGGCGTGGACGACTGGTCGGCGGGCAAGATGGGATTCTCGCAGGGCTATGACCTCGCGGCGGCGACGGCGGGCCGGGATTCCGAGCGGGCCTCGGTGCTGCTCGCGCACCAGCCGTCGAACTGGAAGGTCGCGGCGCAAGAGGGAATGGGCTTGCAACTCTCCGGGCACACCCACGGGGGGCAGTTCTTCCCCTTCACGCTGGCGGTCTCCGCCATCTGGGAGCATGACGCGGGCTTGTTCACCGAGGGGGACCGGAATCTGTATGTCAGCCGGGGAACAGGCTTCTGGGGTCCGCCGCTGCGCGTCGGAGCGCCGCCCGAGATTGTCCGGGTGACACTGTTGGCGTGATGCATAGATTCGGCGGGTATGGCCAGGGAACCTGCCCAGCGAGAGCTGAAACAAGAGCGTGCCGCGCGCACGCGCATGGACATCCTGGAAGCGGCCATCCACCTCTTCGCGCGCCGGGGATTTCTCGCCACGACCATGGCGGACTTATCCCGCTCCATTCGGATGACGCCCGGAGCGCTGTACTGGCACTTCCCCACCAAGGAAGACCTGCTGCTGGCTGCGGTTGAGGAACTGCACCAGCGCTGCGTCCGCGAGTTCCAACTGCTCGGCGACCACCGCGAGCTGCCGGCACAAGCGCAACTCCAGGCGATTTCCGAGCGGGCGCATCTGCTCCTGCGCGAGCACCGCGAATACGGCATCTTCTTCGCGATGCTCGCAGCGGAAGCGGCTGATTCGAATGACCAGGTGGCGGGGGCCATCCGCGACAAGCTCGCGTTCTACGCGACGACGCTGGAGGACATCATCCGCCATGGGCAGGAGACGGGAGCGTTCCGTCGGGACGTGGATGCACTCCACGCGGCGCACAGCCTGCTTGGCGGCTTCCTGGGAGTGCTCGTGCACCAGAACCTCTTCCGCGCCTCCATGGCCTTTGACCTGCCTGTGGCAGCGCTGAGTTTGCTGATGACGGCTGGAATCGCGCCCCTCTCCACCACTGGGTAGACGCCTCGGCCGCCGCTGAAAATCAAACGGGCGGAACCCCATGTCAGGGTTCCGCCCGTTCTGGACTTCACGGGGACAGGGCTCGCGCTTCAGCCCCGCCCCCCAGTCACCTGACGGCTACGGCAGCGCCGTGATGACGTTCGCCGCGCCAGGGGTGACGGTCGTGGTGAAGGCGAAGTCCGCCATGTTCACGTCCGTGTCGGTCGAGTCCGCGTCCCGGCACAGCGACCCCTGAGCGGTGTTGCTGTCCGCCAGGGTCGCCGTGTCCGCGTCACCCTCACGCAGGTCGAACTTCGTGTCCGTCCCGGCGATGGAGGCGTCCACCACGTGCCCCTCGTAGGAGAGGGAGTCAATCAACGCATCCGAGGCCTCGTCGTACAGGGCCACCGCGTCCGGCGCACCGTTCTGGATGAAGTCGGTGGTCCCCCGCTGCAGCGTGTGCACGCCAGCACGCCCCGCGAGCGGATCGACGACGGAGGCAGCGCCCACGACCAGATACTCCCGAGGCCCCAGGACGCCGCCGTTGACCTCCGCCAGGGCAATCTTCTGGTAGCTCGTCATGTTGTTGCCGTTGACGAACACCAGGAACACGCTGCTCAGCGACGCGGGCGTAGAGGAGTTGTTGTAGATCTCCACGAACTCCTGCGAGTCACCCGCGCCGACCATGTCGTAGTCCACCTCGTTGATGACCAGCCCGCCTTCCGCGGCCAGGATGACGGACACCTGCGCGGTCTGGTCCACCCCGCCGAAGCTCGCCGTGAGCAGCGCCTGCGCGGGGCTGGAGACCTCGTCCGCCGTGAAGGTGAAGGTCGCCGTCGTCGCATCCCGGGCAACCCGGACCGAGGCCGGAATGGACCCGACACCCGTCGCCGGCTCCAGCGTCAGCGCCACGTCCGACTCGTCCGTCTGCGCCGGGCGGTCCAGCGTCACCGTGAAGGTGAACGTCCGGCCCGTCAGCACCGCCGCGGTGGACGGTGACAGCGCGCTGAGCGTGGGCGGAGGCGGGAGCACCGTGAGCTCCGTGGCCCGGGTGATGCCGTACAGCATGGCGTACACCGTGCCCGTGCCCTCGCCCTGCGCGTCCGCCGTGAAGGTGAACGTCACCTCCGTGGCGCCCGCCGGAATCGTCACGGTGGCCGGCACCGTGCCGTAGTTCGGCACGCCCGCACCCGGCACCACCGCCAACTCCACGACGGTGTCCTGCGCGGCCGAACGGTCCACCGTCAGGGTGAACGTCTGCGTCCCGCCCGCCGGAATCGTCACCGCCGAGGACGGCGACAGGGCCGTCAGCCGCGGCGCATCCTGGTCCAGCGTCACGGTGGCGCTCCCGCTGCTCGCGCCGAGGGTCGCCGTCACCGTGCCGGGCGCGGTGGCCGTGGCCGCCGGGTCCGCGATGAAGGAGAACACCGCCTCCGTGGCGTTCTCCGCCACGGTGAGCACGCCGTCCGCCGGAACGAAGGCGCCAAAGCCCGTCGCCGGCTCCATGCTCAGCGCCACGGTGGTGTTGGCGGGCGCCGGACGGTCCAACTGCACGGTGAAGACCACCTCGCCGCCGGGCACCATCGTCACGTCACCCGGGGTGACCCCCACCACTTCGGGCTGCTCGTCGGCACCCAGCACCCGAACGGTGGCCGTCTGCGAGGAGCCACCCAGCGTGGCCGTCAGCGTCACGCTCTGCGCGGGCGCCACCGGCACCACCTGCACCGTCGCGGACGTCTGCCCCGCGGGGATGGTGATGCGGCCGTCCGGCACGCTCAGCGCGTTCTCGTCGGAGGAGGTGATGGTGATGTCGAGCGCCTCCGCGTAGGCGGAGGACAGCGTCACCGTCAGCGCCTGCGGGAAGGTGCTCACCGGCCCCGTGCCACCCAGACGCACGTAGCCGTCCGGACCGAAGCCCGTCAGCGACGGCGGCGGCAGCGGCATGTCCGCCTGGAAGCGCGGCACCAGCTTGGAGTCGTTGAAGTTGTACGTCAGCACGCCGCGCAGCGCGCCGAAGCGCGTGCCAATGGCAGGCACCGCGTAGGCATAGGCCTGGTCGTCAACCATCAGGCCCGGCTGACCGGCGTCACCGGCCTCGTTCACCAGGAACTGGCCGAACTCGTCCACCGCCGTGTTGACCGCCACGTCGCGGACCTCCACGAGCACGCCTTCCAGCGCGGCGGCGCGCGGGCCACCGGTGCGGATGTCCGCCGTCGTCACCACCACCGGCGCGGGCACCTCGTTGCCGGAGCTGCGCTTGACGTACTTGACCTCGGTCAGCTCGGGCAGGCCGAAGTAGAGGGTCAGCACGCCCGTGTGGATGTCGATGCGGTCACCCACCGCGAGGTCACCCTTGGGCGCGTACACGTAGAGACCGGAGTTATCCACGCTCGTGCCCGAGGGCAGCGGATGCGTCTGCACCCAGTAGCCCAGGGAGCTCGCGCCGCCCTTCACCACGGCGGTGACGACGACGTCGGAGATGGACACCGGCCGGCCCACCAGCGGCAGGTTGCCGTCCACGGGCGTCTTCAGCTCGTGGATGGTGGCGGGGCAGCCCAGGTCGCCCGGGTTCGGAACGCTGGAGCACGCATCACACGCGTCACCCTTGCCGTCGCTGTCCGCGTCCGCCTGGTCCGGGTTGGCCACGAACGGGCAGTTGTCCTGCCACGTCACGATGCCGTCGTGGTCATCGTCACCCACGGTGAACGACGTGCAGGCGTTGCCCTCCTCCAGCGGGCAGGGGTCGCACGCGTCGCCAATCCCATCACCGTCCGAGTCCGCCTGCTTGCCATTGTCCATGGGGCGGATGGGGTTGAAGATGCTGGGGCAGTTGTCGGCGGCGCCCACCAGGCCGTCGCCGTCCGGGTCCGCGGCGCGAACCTCGCCCGTGTAGCTGGTGGAGTTGTTCACGCTGGCCGGCCAGCGCGAGTCCAGCGAGGCGCGGCGGGGCGCGCACACCGGCTCGTTCTCCGGCGTCTCACACGCGAACAGCGGGTACTTGTGCGTGGCCCCCGACGTCAGCGCCGCCAGGTCCTTGCCAATCTCCGACTGGAGGCACACTTCCTTCGAGCTGCCGCACACGTCCAGCGTGTCGCAAGCGTCCGCGCCGCGGAGCCCGGCCATCAGCGCCTGGTCTCCGTAGAGCGGCTTGCCGCCGCGCATGGTGAGCACCACGTGCTCGGGGTTCGCGGTGATGACCGCGCGGTGCGGCGAAGCCGCGAAGGTGCGCAGCTGGAAGATGGCCAGGTCGGCCGCCTTGCCCTCGGCGATGCGGCCCGTCTTCTCGAACGTGTCCACCAGGTCCGACGCGTTCGACGTCACCATGCGCCACAGGTCCTCGTCGCTGAAGGTCCGCGCGTAGTGCGTGCTGTTGAGGTAGTCCGCGCACTGCAGCTCGCGCAGCAGGTTCATGGAGCCGGAGCGCAGCCAGTCGGTGCCCAGCGCGATGGTGACCCCCTGGTTCTTGTAGGTCGACACCATGGCCGTGTCGCCGTACAGCGAGATGTTGGAGCGGGGCGACCAGATGAGGCCGGTGCCGTTCTCCGCCATGAGGCGAATCTCCTTCGCCGTCAGGCCGATGCCGTGGATGACGGCGGTGCGCGGCTGCATCACGTTGTTCGGGCCCGTGGAAAGGCAGAGGAACTCGTTGAGCGCCGCGGTGGAGATGCCCTCGGAGACGTGCGGCAGGTACGCGGCCGAGCGCGGCAGCGAGGCCGTCGTCGGCCTCGAACCGTAGTCACAGCCCGAAGCAATCAGGTTGCCGCTGGTGTCACCCAGCGGGAAGGTGTCGGAGTCCACCACGCCTTCGCCCAGGCCTTCCTGGAGGGCGGTGTTGTTCACGTCCACGTTGCGCAGCAGGCCGGCCTGGCCGCCCGCGCCCGCCATGGTGGTGGCGCCCGCCATCATCTGGCGCAGCTCGCCCCAGCGGACGTTGTCCGCGGCGCTGGCCGCGGGGCTGTTGATGCGCGTGTGGCCGTTGCGGCCGGTGCGCCACTCGTGGCGGTGCTCGTAGCGCTCCTCGGTGCCGACGAACGGCTCCATCGGATAGGTGATGTGCTCGTGCGGATTCACGAGGCCCGGAGAGATGACGCCCCCGGGGCAGGACACCTGCGTGGCCTCGGCGGCGCCCGCCGCGGCGGAGCAGTCACAGGCGGCGCACTGGATGACGCCCTGCGCGTCCACCAGCACCTGGCCGCCCACCAGCGTCTCGCCCTCCTTCAGCACCACGCCCGTGAAGAGGCGCGCGGCGGTGCCGGCCTGCGTCACCGCGCAGGTGGCGCCGTCGGGGAGCGCGGGCGCGTTGGCCGCGGGGCACTGGGTCAGCGTCAGCGCGCAGTTCGCCTGACAGCCATCACCGTCCACCGTGTTGCCGTCGTCACAGACCTCTTCGCCCTCCAGCTTGCCGTTGCCACATACCGCGGCCGGCGGGGGCGTCGGCGTACAGTTGGACTCACAGCCGTCGCCGTCCACCTTGTTGCCGTCGTCGCACTGCTCGCCCTGCTCCACGACGTTGTTGCCGCAGACGGCTTGCGTGCAGCTCGCACCCTCACAGCCAGGCTCGTCGCCGCCACATCCGGCGTGAAAGAGGAGGACCGCGCCTAGCGCGGCCAGTAATAAACGTGGGGACATTCGCATCTCGTGGGTCTCCCGGCGGAGCCGGCCGGAGGGAAGGTGACAGGTCCTTGGCACGCGAAGAGCGTACCCCTTGAAACATTTCAGCGACACCTGACCGCACAGGTCCAGTTCCCGAGCGTCCGCGCCCGCGAATGTGCCGTGGAGTACGCCGCCCGCCTCACCTCAAGTGCGGGACGTTCAGTGCCTACCTGTCGGCCTGGCCCGCACCCCACTTTGACGCACCGCGAGAGCCCTGCGCGCAGGCGCCGCGCGCGCTACAAGCCGCGGCAGGTTTCAACATCGGGAGTCCGCGTCATGGACGTCGCTGTCCTCACCTTCGAAGGCTTGCCTCGACTCGACGCGTTCGACGCGTCACTGCTGCCCGCGCTCGCGGCGCTGGGCGTGGATGCCCGGCCCGTCGTCTGGGATGACCCGGCCATGGACTGGCGCACGGTGCGGCTGGCCCTGGTGCGCAACACGTGGGACAGCCACCTGCGCCGCGACGCCTTCGTCGCCTGGGCGGACAAGGTGGGCCGCCTCACGCAGCTCCACAATCCCGCGCCCGTGCTGCGCTGGAACACGCACAAGCACTACCTGCGCGAGCTGGAGGAGAAGGGCGTGTTGGTGACGCCCACCACCTGGGCGCGGCAGGGCGACACGCTGGACGTGGGCGAGCTGGCGAGCAGGCACGGCTGGGACGCGGTGGTGCTCAAGCCCGCCGTGTCCGCGGGAGCGCTCAAGACACACATCTTCCCGCGCGCGGAGGCCCACGCCGCCACCACCCGACTGCTGGAGCTGACCCGCGAGGGCGACGTCATGGTGCAGCCCTACCTCACCGCCTTCGAAACGGAGGGCGAGCGCAGCTACGTCTTCTTCGACGGCGCCTTCAGCCACGCGGTGCGCCGGCCGCCCACGCTGCTGGACGCGCCGCGCGGCTTCTCCGAGCCCACCGCCTTCACGCCCGAGGACGCGGCCGAACTGAGGCTGGCGGAGTCCGTGCTGGAGGCGGTGGGCCGCCCCCTGCTCTACGCCCGCGTGGACGTGGCCACCGACAACGCGGGCCAGTCCCGGCTGCAAGAGTTGGAGGCCACCGAGCCGCGCCTGTTCCTGTCGCTCGACGCGGGGGCCGCGGACCGGCTGGCCCGCGCCATCGTCGCGAAGCTGTGAGGCCGGACTACAGGCCGCACACCGCCGGGTCCTCGTTGCGGAAGCTGCACAGCAGCTTCGGCAGGCGGCGCTTCCAGAAGAACCAGTCGTGCTCGGCGCCGGGCTCGTTCCAGTGGGCCACGGCGTAGCCGCGACCGCGCAGCGCCTCCACGAGCTGCAGGTTGGACTGGCAGTCGTCCCCACCCGCCTCGCCGTCCCGCGTGCACCCCGCCACCGGCGAGCCGTGGTCCACGTAGAAGCGCACCGGCACCACCGGCTCCTGGCCCGCGCGGACCACCATCGCGTTGCCGTCGTCGCGGTCCACCTCGCCGTCGTGAGGCCAGAACAGCGTGCCGGACTGGGTGCCCACGAAGCCGAACTCCTCCGGCATCTGGAAGCCCGCGTACACGGAGATGAGGCCGCCCAGCGACGCACCGGCGATGCCCGTCTCCTGAGGCCCCGTCTTCACGCGCCAGGCCGCCTCCACGCGCGGCATCAAGTCATCGCGGAGGAAGGCGAGGTAGTCATCCCCGCGCGGCGTGGGCCAGCCGGGGGCGCGCGCGGGCGGGAAGGTGTACTGCGCCAGGCGCACGGACTGGTCCGGCAGCGCCACGAAGACGAGCACCGCCGCGTCCGCCGGCCGCGCCGCGTAGTGCGCGTCCGCCGCCTCCGCGAAGGACTCGCGCGTCAGGCTCTCATTGCCGTCATGGAGGTACATCACCGGCAGGGCCGGGCACTCTGGTCCGTCATACGCCGCCGGCGTGTAGACGAAGACGTCGCGCGCATCCCCCAGCACCGTGGCGGGCACGCCGTACCACGCGGTGAGCCGGCCCTTCGTGGCGTCCTGGAGCCCCGGGTAGACGAGCGAGTTGAACTGCCCCACGTCGTACCGGTTGAGGTTGTCCCACGCGACGTGGCGCGCGCCCGGGTCCGCGATGAAGTCACCGTCCTTCACCAGCTTGTACGGCTGCGGACCGGTGCGCGGCACCTCCACCTCCGCCACGTACAAGTCGGTGTCCCGCACCTGCACCAGGGGCGTGGCCGTGGCGGACCAGCCGTTGAAGTCACCAGCGACGAAGGTGTCCCGGCCAGCCTCGCCCCGCACGAAGAAGGCCACGCGGGGACGGCCCGCCCTGGCGTCACTCACCAGGGGCCTGCCGCCCTGCTCCTCCACCTCCGCCACGAAGCGGTCGATGGCCTCCGTGCGCTGCGCGGAGGACGTGGCGCGGCTCATCTCCAACTGCAGCCGGGTGAGCAGCGTCATGGGCGCGTTGTGCACCGTCGTGCTCCGCTGGCAGGCCCAGGGCTCCTGGGTGCCCGCGTCCGGGCGCGTGCCGGCGTCCGGGTACGTCTCCGTGGAGGGAGGCGGCGGCGTGGGGGCCGGTGGGGAGTCGTCTTCACAAGCCACCAGCACGGCGGCGGCGCAGAACACGGCAGCGAGCAGGCGACGCATCGAATCTTCCAGGAGGCAGGGGAGGCCTTGTCCGGGGACAGGAGGCGGTCGCGGGTGTACTACAGGGGTCGGCCCGTGCGCGAGTGGGGCATCCCACCCGGCATCTGGCCATTCGTTGACATCCCATGGCCCCCCGCGCGCACGTTCTCGGGCCGCGACGGGGGAGGAAGGCTATTCAACCCGCATGGCTCGCGCTCTGCTGCTCTCGCTGCTCGTGAGGCAGCACATGGCTCTCAAGGAGAAGTTTCGCGCCAAGTACCCACACCCGTGGCTGGTGTGGGAGGCGGGCGCGTGGAATGTCCCCGAAGTGGTGGAGGGCAACGTGGCCGCCACGCGGCTGCCGCTGACGGACCTGCGGGACTGCCTGCCCGCGGGTGACGCACTGTGCTTCGAGCTGGTGGGCCACACGGACGGAAGTCCGCTGCGGCTGGGCCGGGCCTCGAACAACGCGCTGGTCGTCAATGACGCCACCGTGTCGCGCGAGCAGCTCCACCTGTCCCCCACCCTGGAAGGACGCTGGACGGTGACGCGCGTGGCCGCCTCCCGGCCGGTGACGCTGGGCGGCACGGCCCTGGAGCCGGAGCAGCCCACCGTGCTCCAGCCCGGCGTACCGCTGAACGTGGGGGACGTGCGCCTCACCTTCCACGAGGCGGAGGACTTCAACGAGCGCATTGGCCGCATCGCCGCCCAGGTGCTCGCCCAGACGGCCGCGCCGCGCTGAGCGGACACGGGCCCCGCCACCCAGGGCGGGGCCACCGCGGCACCTACTGCGTGACAGGGCGCGCGCGGCGCTTGTTGCCCGTCACGCGCTGCGTCCCCGCCGCGGGCTGCTGCCGGGGCGAAGGCAGCGCCTTCACCAGCGGCACCTCCAGCTCGGCGTGCTTGTCCAGCTCCACCATCCGCTCCAGCGGGGCATAGCCGGCCAGCTCCACGCGCAGGCGCAGCGGCGCGGACTCACCGGACACCTGCTTCACCAGCGGCGTCACGCCCAGCAGCTCGCCCGTGTCCAGACGCAGCACCTGCGCGCCCTCCGGGAAGGAGCGCACCGTGAGCGTGACGGGCGGAAGCAGCCGCGGCGCGGCGGCGGGCGCGGCCGGGGCTTCGGCGACGGGCCGGCCCATGACGCCGGCCACCGGGGCCTCGGCGGGGGCGGGCGCTGGCTGCATGCCGGACCAGGTGACCACCGCGGCCACCACCCCCAACGCCGCCGTGCCCACCGTCACCGCCGCCCGGCGGCGCCAGCGCCCCGTCACCGCCACGCGCAGCTTGTGCGTGGGCCGCTCGGAGGCCTCCAGCGCCAGCTCCGCGGGCGTCGGCGCCTGGGCGGACGCGGGCAGCAGGAGGAGCGCCGTCGTCACCTCCGCCAGGCTCTGCGGCCGGGCCTCGGGCTCCTTGGCCAGGCAGCGCATCACCAGCTCCGCCAGCTGCGGCGGCACGGGCTCGCCGGACGGCAGGTGTGAGGGCAGCGGCGGCGGCGGCTGGGTGATGATCTGCACCACCAGGTGACCGAAGGCCGGCGCCTGGAAGGGCGGCTTGCCGGAGATGAGCTCGTAGAGGATGTTGCCCACCGCGTAGATGTCGGAGCGCGCATCCACCGGCAAGCCCGCGGCCTGCTCCGGCGCCATGTACGCGGGCGTCCCGATAATGGTGCCGTCCAGCGTCCCGGTGGTGCTCCCCTCGACGGTGAGCAGCTTCGCCACGCCGAAGTCCAACACCTTCACGAAGTCCGGCTGGCCCGCGCGGTGGATGACGAAGAGGTTGTCCGGCTTCACGTCCCGGTGCACCACGCCCACCAGGTGGGCCGCGCCGAGCGCGGCGCACACCTGCACCACGAAGCGCTGGATGCGCGCCAGCGTCAGCGGCTCCGCCTGCGCCAGCGAGCTCAGGCTCTGCCCGCGCAGCAGCTCCATCACGCAGTAGACGTGCCCGCCCGTCGCGCTCTCGTCGACGAAGTCGAAAATCTCCACGATGTGCTCGTGGTTGATTTGATTGACGGTGCGGGCCTCCTGGAAGAAGCGCCGCACGAAGCCGCCGTCCCGCGCGTGCTCCGGCCGCAGGACCTTCAGCGCCACCTGCCGCCCCAGCCGCGCGTGCCGCGCCTGGAACACCCGGCCCATGGACCCTTCGCCCAGGAGCTGCTCCAACTGGTAGTTCCCCAGCGTGGAGCCCTCCTGGAGCTCGTCACTGGCTCGGGGCCCCGCGTCACTCACGGTGGCCTCGGCACGGGACTGCACGGTCTGCATGAAGGCGTCATCGGAGCCCATGGTGAGAAGAAATTTCCATGTCCGGGGCAAACAGCAACCCTTGATCCGCGCTCTGTCTTCCCAGGGACGCCCTCCCCACGCACCGAGTGCGGGATGGCGGACAGAGGCGCGCGGGCGAGGGCTTCATCACGAACAGACTCCGTTCACCTGGCAGCGCGGGTAGTCGTTGTCGTCATCCGACCTGAGCGGCCCGCACTGCGTCTCCACGGGGCAGTCCGCGCGGTCCGCGCAGTCCGCCAGCCCGTCCCCGTCATCATCCTCGCCGTTGGCGCAGCTCATCTCCGTCTTCGAGCCCTCCTGGCACACGCACTGCGGACCACACGACTGGCCGTCGCAGTCCGCGCGGTCCTGGCAGTCCGTGAAGCCGTCCCCGTCATCGTCCTGGCCATTGGCGCAGTCCAGCTCCTGCCGGCGCACGCACTCGCCATTCACGCAGTCCTGCAGGAAGGAACAGTCGTTGTTGCAGGCGCCGCAGTGGCCCGGGTCCGTCTTCAGGTCGAAGTCCTCGTCCACCGCCCCGTCGCAGTCTTCATCCAGGCCGTTGCAGGTCTCGAGACCGGGCAGCACCTGCCCCACACACGCGATGCTCGCCTCCCGGGTACAGATGGACTCACCCGCGTGACACAGCCCCACGTCGAGCGTGCCCTCCGGTCCCGTGTAGCAGGCGGTCTCCAGATTATCGACCCGGCCGTCGCAGTCGTCGTCCAGGCCGTTGCAGACCTCCGCGGGGTCCGGCAGGCAGCAGTACCGCGGCCCGTCGTCGGGCAGGGACGTGCAGACGTAGCCGTCACCGCCGCAGTCGGCGGTCTCCGTGCACGTGTAGGGCACGTCGTCCGGGAAGCTCACCGTGCAGCCCACCGCGCCCGCGACGAGCAACAGGCCACACCACACGCGCAGCCGGGATTCGAAGGTCTTCATAGGTTCTAGAAACTCCCGCCGACCATGAGGTGCAGCGACGTGGAGGCGCCACCGCTGCTTCCAGGCGCCACGGACGTCGAGGCGGGCGCGCCGCGCGCGGGCACCAGCACCAGCCACGCCACGCTGCCCGCCGTCACCGCGCCGCCGCCCACCAGCAGCGCCGTGGCCAGGTTGGCCTGGGACTGCGCGTCCAGCCGCTCCTTGCGCGTGACGTCGAACACCCCGTCCCCATCCGCGTCACCTCCGCGCTTCTCCACGTCCTTGGCGGCCAGGCCCATCACCACACCCGCGCCCACCGCGGCCAGCCCCACGAGCGCGGTGTAGAGCGCGGGCCGCTTGAAGAGGGACTCGCGAGGCGCCTTCCGGGAAGCCCCCACGCCGGCCACGGACTCATCGGGAGGCCCCTCCGGCGCCGGACCGGAGAGCTCCAGCATGACGTCCACCGTCTCGCGCGCGCCGGGCCGCAGGTCCAGGGTGCGCGTCCGGGTGCCGTACTCGTCCGCGGACACCTCCAGCGCCACCGCGCCGGGCGCCTGGCGCACCTCCACGCTGCCCACGCCCACGATGCGCTCGCCCACCTTCACCACCGCCTGCGGCACGTTGACGTTCACCGTCAACATCGCGCGCGGCCGGGCCAAGGCCGTCAGGCGCTTGGACAGCATCGCGGCGGCTTCGTTCACGAAGTCCTCGTCGCGCGGGTTGCGCCCCGTCACGAAGTCCTCGTGCACCACGCGGCGGTCCCTGTCGTAGGTCCACGTCCGCAGCGTCCAGCCCGCGTCCTCCAAAGACAGCCGCGCGGTGGTCAGCAGGTCCGCGTCCAGCAACTCCGCGGGCTCGGCGAAGCACGCGGCCTCCGCGCAGCGCACCGCCGCGTCGTAGCCCTCCGCCAGCCGCTCACGCGTCTCCACCAAGTCCGACGCCTGCGCCACGCTGACGGAGGACAGCGTCCCACGCGCCAGGGCCTCCAACCAGCTCGACGCCTGCTGCGCGCCCGCGCGCTCCGTCGCGTACAGCCCCACCAACGCGAAGCGAGGCAGCAGGTCCGCGTCTGGATTGCTGGGACGCAGGTCCAGCCCCATGTCCATTCCCGGCTGCTCGGCGGGGGCGTCCGAGGTGAGGTCCAGGCCCAGTCCACCCTGTTCCTGGGCCCACGCGGGAGCGGCCAGCAGCGCGAGCGCCAGCAGGGCGGTGACGGGAGCAACGGGAATACGCATGGCCCCCCTTGTATCGCGACGCTCCGCGCAACGGAATGAGACGCCCCCAGTCTCCGCAAAACCCGTCAAGGACGCGCGGCCCGGCTGCCTGCCCTCCGCGCGGCGGGCGCGCGGCTCGTCTGGGGAAGCTTGCCTTGGCCCCGCAGGGTCCGCATCTCCCACTCTATAGCGCAAGGAGACGCACGACATGGCGAATGGGACGCTCTGGATTCTGGTGGGGAACGCGAGCCGGGCCCGCCTCTTCGCGACGGACGCGAAGGCGGAAGAGGACTGGCGGCTGGTGGAGGAGTTCCACCACGACGAGAGTCGGGCCCATCAAGGCGAGCTGCTCCAGCAGGCCGACAACCCCAACGCCGGCACGCTCCACCGTCCACCCGTGGAGAATGAGCCCGACGGGCGCAAGGAGCTGGAGCACGACCGCTTCGCCCGCGAGCTGTCGGTGTTCCTGGACCAGGGGCATGACCGGCACGACTTCGACAAGCTGGTCATCGCGGCCCCGCCGGGGTTCCTGGGGAGGATACGCCGCGCGCTGAGCACCCGGGTCCGTCAGCGCGTCCTCCTGGACGTGGACTCGGACTACTCCAGCGTCCCCGCGAAGGACCTGCCCGGCCGGGTGCCTGTCATCTGAGCTGAGCAGGCAAGCGCGGGGGTGCCCTGGAGACGCGGGGCTCTGGTATAGGACGGGGGCCGACCTTTCTGGGAGGCCCCCGCACGCTGCCCGCCGCGCCACATGGCCCTTTCTCTTCCTGGAACCAAGTCCCTTCGCGGGCGCCTCACGCTCTACGCGACGCTGCTGTCGGTCGTCCCGCTGCTGACGCTGACGTGGCTCCAGGCCCGCAGCGCGCGGCAGGTGATGGAAGAGCAGATTCGCGCGTCGCTGCTGAGCGAAGCCGAAGGCGTGAAGGACCTGCTGGAGGCCACGCTGGCCGAACGGGAGGCCAGCGCCCGCGGCTGGTCCGAGGACGCCGCGGTCCGCGCCGCGCTGCGGGGTGACGTCGCGCCCTCCGACGCCATGCTCGGCGTGCTCCAGAGCCGCTACCTCACCCTCAACGGCATCGTCGTCTTCGACGACACCGGCCGAGCCATCTCCGCCAACACGCCGGCCCTGCGCGACGAGTACCTGCGCCGGCAGGACGAGGTGCGGCGCAGCCCCTGGTTCGTGGAGGCCCAGCAGGGGCGCACCAGCAGCGAGGGCATCACCGAGGAGCACCCCATCTTCACCGGCCACGTGCTGTCGCTGGCCTTCCCGGTGCTGGACCCGGTCTCCAAGCACCGGCTGGGCGTGCTGCTGGCCGCCTTTGACTGGACCCACGTGGACCAGCTGGTGCAGCCGGCGCTCGCCCGCGCCCACCAGCGCGCGCTGAAGAGCTTCGCGGTGAGCCTCCAGCGGCCGGACGGCGCGGTGCTGTATGACTCACGCGGCGCGAACGCCCAGGGCAATGACAGGCTGCTGGCCGTCACGGCCGTCAACGGCACGGACGTGCGCGACGTGGCCGACGGCTGGCACTTCGTGGCGCGCGTGGACCCGGCGGAGGCCTACGCCCCCGTGGAGCGCGTGAGCCGGGTGGCGCTGCTGATGGCGGTGGGCTTCATCGTGCTGGCCGTCGTGGGCGCGTGGCTGCTGTCGCACCGCATCTCCGGTCCGGTGCTGGCCCTGCGCGCGGCGGTGACGCGGCTGGTGAGCGAAGGCGACCTCACGCAGACGCTGGACGTGAAGGCCGGCAACGACGAGGTGGGCGAGCTGGCCGGCGCCTTCGGCCTGCTGGTGTTCCAGCTGCGGGAGACGGCGCAGAGCCTGCACACCGGCACGCGCGTGCTCAGCGAGACGGTGGCGGAGCTGCAGACGGCGTCGACGCAGCAGGAGCGCAACGTGGCCCGCCAGGCCGCGGCCCTCCAGCAGACGCAGGTGACGGCGCAGGAAATCAAGCAGACGTCGGTGCTGGCCTCGGAGAAGGCGGAGGACGTGCTCAAGCGCGCCTCCATGGCCGAAGAGGTGGGACGCGCGGGCGAAGGGGCCATCCGGGACAGCCTGGGCGGCTTCTCCGAAATCCTGTCCCAGGCCGAGCAGATGACGGAGCGCATCGCCCAGCTCAACGAGCGCACGCAGCAGATTGGCGGAATCACGCAGACGGTGAAGGACCTGGCGGACCAGTCCAACATGCTGGCGCTCAACGCCGCCATCGAGGCCGTCCGCTCCGGCGAGCACGGCAAGGGCTTCAACGTGGTGGCGCGGGAGATTCGCAGCCTGGCGGACCAGTCCATCCAGGCCACGGACCGGGTGCGCGAAATCCTGGGCGACCTGGGCAGCGCCATCCTCTCCACCGCGAAGATGACGGAGCTGGGCCACACGAACATGGAAGCCGGCCTGGAGCAGGTGCGCGGCACCGGCGAGCGGCTGAAGGAGCTGGCCGCCATCATCCAGGACAACGCCACCGCGGTGCGGCAGATTGCCGGCGCGGTGAGCCAGCAGAACGCGGGCATCGCCCAGATTTTCAGCGCGGTCACCGACCTGTCCTCCATGATGAACGACACCCAGGAAAGCCTGGCGGCCACCACCCGGGCGGCGAAGCTGCTCCAGGACGTGTCCGAGCAGATGCAGGACGTGGCTCGCGCCTATCGCATCTGAAGGAGCTCGCATGGCGCAGGTGAAGGCAGTGCTGTTGGACCTGGGCAACGTCCTCGTCTTCCACGACAACACCCTGCTCTTCTCCCGGCTGGGCGCCCGCGCGGACCTGGAGGCCGCGGAGGTGGCCCGGCGCCTGACGGGCGCGGGGTGGACGGACGCCAACCGGGGCGTGCTGGGCGCGGAGGGTATCCGCCAGGACGTGTGCCGCGCGCTGGACGTGGACCTGCCCATGGCGGAGTTCGCCCCGCTGTGGAGCAGCCACTTCACGCTGCATGACGCCGTGCTGCCGCGCGTGGAGGCGCTCCTGGGCCGGGTGCGCGTGGGGCTGGTGTCCAACACCAACGCGCTGCACGTCGCCCACCTGCGCCCGCTGCTGCCGGTGCTCCAGCGCTTCGACAGCGTGGTGATGAGCTGCGAGGTGGGCCACGTGAAGCCGGAGCCGGACATCTTCCGGCTCGCGCTGGCGGGCGTGGGCTGCGCCCCGGAGGAGGCCGTCTTCTTCGATGACCTGCCCGAGTTCGTCCAGGCCGCCGAGGCCGTGGGCCTGCATGGCCGGCTCTTCACCACCGCTGACGCCTTTGACGCGCAGCTCGAGGCCCTGGGTCTATGAAGCTGGGCGGCTACGTCCTCCACCGGAACAACCGGGACACGCTGGAGCCGTGCCTGCGCGGGCTGCTGGCCCTCTGCGACGACGTGGTGGCGCTGGACTCCGGGGCCACGGATGGCTCGGCGGAGCTGGTGCGCTCGCTGGGCGCGCGCTCCGTGCCCCATGCGTGGCGCGGCTACGGCGCCGCGCGTGAGACCGCGGTGAACGCCCTGGCGCCCTGTGACTACGTCTTCTTCCTCGACTCGGACGAACACCTGGAGCCCGAGGCGGTGGAGACGCTGCGCGCGTGGAGGGCCACCTCGCCCACGGCGGCCGTGTACCGGCTGCCCCGCCGCGACTGGGCCGAGCTGGGGGCGCGCCGCTTCCGCTACCGCACGCAGTGGCGGGCGCGGCTGGTGCGCAAGGACAAGGCCGTGTGGCGGCCGGAGCAGATTGTCCACGAGGCCCTGCCGAAGCTGGCGGGCGGGCGCGTCCACGCCTTCATCGAGCACCGCTTCGCCACGTCGGTGGAGTACCGCGCGGTGAAGGAGGACCGCTATGCCCTGCTGTGGGCCCTGCGCGCCCATGCCGAGCAGCGCGGCCTCAAGCCGGTGGGCGTGCAGCGCCTGGCGTCCTGGGCGCGCGACTGCCTCCTGAAGGGGGCGTTGTGGCGCGGCGGCGCGGCGGCCTCCCGCCTGGCCTGGGCGGTGGCGGGTTACCACGCCACGAAGTACGCGTACCTGCGCGAGCTGCGCCAGGGCCGCTACCCGGAGCTGACGCGGCTCTACGCGGAGGGCCGCTACGACGCGCTGTTCGAGCGGGTGCGCGACGGCGCCACCCGAATCGAAGAGGTGACGCCGGCCCCCGCGAGCAGGTAGCGCGTTGAGGGCGGAGGCTCAGTCGTACTTCGGGATGCCGGGCTCGCTCCGCCCTTCCTCGGTCCACTTCTGGAGCGCGGGCAGCGCGAGCACCGCGTCGCGGTAGGCCGCGCTCACCGCGTCCAGCTCCACCCCGTAGGTGACGAAGCGGGTGACGACGGGCGCGTAGAAGGCATCCGCGATGGAGAAGCGGCCGAAGAGGAAGGGCCCGCCCTGGCCGAAGCGGCCGCGACAGTCCTTCCAAATGGCCTGGATGCGGGCGATGTCCTCCGCCACGCCGGGCGCCCGGCCCTTGCCCGGGCTGCGCGCGCGCAGGTTCATGTTCATGTGCTGCCGGAGCGCGCCGAAGCTGGAGTGCATCTCCGCGGTGACGGCGCGGGCCACCGCGCGGGCCGCCGTGTCCTGGGGCCACAGCCGCGCCTCGGGGAAGGTCTCCGCGAGGTACTCACAGATGGCCAGCGAGTCCCAGATGCTCAGGTCGCCGTGCTGGAGCACCGGCACGCGCTTGCTGGGGGAGTACCGGGCAATCCGGTCCTCCGTGTCCGGCACTGCCAGCGGAACCACCACCTCCTGGAAGGGCTGCCCCGTGTGGGCCAGCGCGAGGTAGGGCCGCAGGGACCAGGAGGAGTAGTTCTTCGAACCGACGACGAGCGTGAGCTGGGGCATGGGGCGGCCTCTATAACGCCGCTCGCCCAGGCCCGCCCGCGCTTGTGCGCGTCAGTGCGCCGCGCTCCGGCGCCCCCAGAAGGAGCGCATGCGCGACAGCAGCGGCATCCGGCGGCGGTGCTCGGGCGGGTCGATGCGGTAGACGGCCACGGGCAACCGGATGTTCTTCATCTCGCCACGGCCCAGGCGAACCGGCGGTGAAGCCAGACGGCCTTCCACCTGACGCGCCACTGTCTCGCTGACATAGAGCGTGCCGGGACGGGCCAGCGCCTCGATGCGCGCGGCCAGGTTGACGCCTTCGCCAAACACGTCACCGTCGCGGTGGACCACCAGGCCCAGGTGGACACCCACGCGCAAGACGACCCGGCGCTCCGCGGACACGTCTTCGTTGCGGGCTTCCAGGACGCGCTGCAATTCCAGACCGAAGTCCACCGCCGAGGGGCCGCCCTCGAACTCCAGGAGGAAGCCATCCTCCATCCGCTTCACCTCGCGCCCACCATGGCGCGGCAACAACTCACGGACGAGCAGCGCATGCTCATCCCGCATGTCGTTCTGGAGCGATTCGTCACGCCATGAGAGCCCATCAGGGCCCTCAATGCCCGTGAAGAGAATCGCCGATAGTTTCCCGGGTTCTGGAGCCTCCACCACCATCGTGCATCTCCCCTTCCCCCCCGGCACTGTCAGCAATGCTACATCACACAGGGCCCCCGGTCCCAGCCGAGCCCCACTCCCGGCTGGGACCGGGCCCTGGACGGCCGTCCGCCCCGGGGGGACGTGGCCGTACACGGTGGGTCCACCGGCGACGACAGGCTCCCCCCGAGGGCCCCTTGCCCTCCCCGCGCCCGCCTACGCTCGGTGTTGGGCATGACATGAACCGGCGTGTCAGCCCTCTTCAGGATACGTAAACCCTGACGCGCCGCACCAACGCCCTGCTGCGTCCTGTCCGGGCTGTCGAGCCTCGAACTCAGCAGGTTGGGTTCGGTCCGGGTCCTGACAGGGCACGGCCCCACGGTCCGAAGGGGCTGACCTTCGAGGAAGCGCCGGAGGGTTCAGCCCGAGCACGGCCTCGTGCTCGAGGCGCGCTCGGTCATCGCGCCTGACGCCTCCGCGTGAGCGGGGCGCTACTCCGCGCCCGCGGCGGGCGTTCCTGACGCCTCCACGCGTGGAGACGGCCGTGGCCACGCGGCGAAGGCCACGGCGGCTCCGAGCGCCACCATCATCACCACCGTGAGCGGCGTCAGCTTCCGTTTCGGCTGGGCGGCGAGCACGCCCTGCGAGGCCGACGGGGCCACGCCCGTCTTCGAGCGCAGCAGCACGGTCGACCCCACCGCGCCCGCGTCTGGCGCGGGCGGTCCATTCCGGGCAGCGCCAGGCGCGGACGGGCCCCCGGCGACAGGCGACCTCGCGATGGGCGCGGGGACCACCTTGGGCGACGCGACACCGGCCTGCGCGCCCCCTGCTGGCGGACGTGCGGGCCGAGCCGCGTCAGGCGCCCTCCCCCCGTCCCGAGGCGTCGGTTTCCGGGCACCCGGGCCTGGAGCCCCCGCGGAGGGTGACCTCGCCACGGGCGAGCGGGCGATGGGCGCGGGCACGACGTCCGCTGGCGCCACGACGGGGCGCGCCGGGGGCGCCTCCAGCTCCGGCAAGGGCATCGCCTCGGCGATGGTCGCGGCGTCGTGGGAGGAAACGACCGCGGGCGCGGGCGCTGGCAGGCTGACCGTCTCCGACTCCCGGAATGGCGGCTTCGCGTCGACGTCGCCTTCCTTCGTCCCGTGTCCCGAGCGCCTGCCGGGCACCGTCTCCGGCTTCGACTCCGGAGCCAACTCCACCGCGAGCCGCGGCGTGCTCAGCGGCGTGAGCATCGGCACCTCGCCCATCGTCTGGAGCGCGCGCCCCGTCAGCGCGGAGATGAAGCCGCCCACGTCCGGGAAGCGGTCCTCCGGGCGCTTCTCCAGCGCCTTCTCCACCGCCGCGATGACGTGGTCCGGCAGGTCCGACACCAGCGCATCCAGGGGCTCCGGCGGATCATAGACGATGCGGTAGATGAGCTCCGCGAGGTTGCCGTTGTCCCGGAAGGGCAGCCGGCGCGCCAGCATCTCGTAGACGAGGCACCCGAAGGCGAAGATGTCCGTGCGCGGGTCCACCTCGCCGTTCTTCCCGGTGGCCTGCTCGGGCGCCATGTACTGCGGCGTGCCCAGCAGGATGCCGCCCTGCGTGTGCACGCTCTGCGAGTCGATGACCTTGGAGATGCCGAAGTCGAGCAGCTTCACGTGCTCCATCATCACGCCGCCCACCTCGGTGGGCACGAGGAACACGTTGCCCGGCTTGAGGTCACGGTGGACGATGCCCGCGCGGTGCGCGGCCTGGAGCGCCGAGCCCATCTGCCGTGTGCAGGAGAACACCTCCTCCAGCGTCATCGGGCCCTTGCGAAGCCTGCGCGACAGCGGCTGGCCGCGCAGGCACTCCATCACCATGTAGGGCGAGCCATCCTCGAGGCTGTCGAAGTCCAGCACCTCGACGATGTTGGGGTGCCCCAGCTTCGAGGCAATCTCCGCCTCGCGCCGGAAGCGCACGAGGGCCTCCGCCCCCATGCCCGCATCGTGCCGCAGCACCTTGATGGCCACCTGCCGTCCACGCAGCCGCAGGTGGTTGGCCAGGAAGACGGTCCCCATGCCACCCCGGCCGAGGACGCCTGCAATCTCATAGGTCTCCCTCAGCACCGAGCCGAGGGGAATGTCATTGGGTTTGGAGGGAGCCATGAGTAACCGGTTTTCAGCTTTGAACCGGATTCTATCCTGCTCCCTCTGACATGCCTTGGCCACCGCGGCCAAGGCGTCTCAGTTCTTGAGAGCCGCGACTACTTCGCGGGCAAGAGCGCGGCGTCGCTGGCGGTGCGCAGTTCGTCCACCACGCGCCTGGCCCCGTAGACGTGCTCCAGCCCCGCCAGGATGCCCTCGCCGTGTACGGCGACCGCTCGGTTCGTCTCGGGGACGTAGGCATAGCGGCCCCCCAGCGAGTGCAGGTTCCCATCGAAGATGAGCCCCACCACGCGCCCGTCGCGGTCCACCAGGGGCGAGCCGGAGTTGCCGCCGATGATGTCGTTGGTGGTGGCCACGTCGAACGGCGTCTGGGGCGGCACCTTGCCGCGCGCCTTCAGCCAGGTGTCCGGGAGCTTGTACGGCGCCTTGCCGGTGTGCCGCTGATACGCGCCGCCAAAGGTGGTGAGCGCCGCCACGGGGCGGCCATTCTCATCCCAGCCCTTCACCTGCCCCGCGTTGAGGCGGAGGGTGAAGGTGGCGTCCGGATAACCGGAGGTGCCGTACACCGCGAGGTGCGCCTTGGCGATGCGCTCGCCGTTGCGCTTGAGCACCGCCTCCACGGTGTCCTCGTAGCGCTTGCGAGCCGCGCGGGCCTCCGCGTCCACCTTGCGCGCGAAGAGAATCATCGGGTCCTTGGAGGCCACCACCGCCGCCTTGCCGCCCTTGAGCAGCGCGGCGCGCACCTTCACGTCCCGCAGCTTCGTGCCACGCGCCAGGGCGCGCGCCAGGTCCGCGGGCGCCTCGCGTCCGAGCACCTGCTGGACGAAGGCATCATCCGCGCCCAGCGTCTCGCGCACGCGGGTGAGGCCGAACGTCAGCAGCGCCTGGTCCAGATCGAGCGTCACCGGCGCGTCGCGCAGCAGCTGCTGCTCCAGCGTGGGGAGCTGGGCCTGGGTGTACTCGCGCAGCCGCTCCGCGTTGGGCTTCTCCTTCTCTTCCGCCACGCGCACCAGGTGCCGGGCCATGCGGAAGAGCTCGGAGGGGTAGGCGTCCCCGGCCTCCTTCATGCGGTAGTCGGGCAGCATGCGGCGGTACACGTCCAGCGCCTGGGTGATTTCCTCCCATGCGCCGTCGGTGGCGGCCTTCACCTGCGCGTTGGCGTCCACCTTCTGGCGCAGCGCCGCCTCGTCCTGACGCTTGCCGGCCAGCAGCGCCGGGTCCGCCAGCGCCTGGTGCCGCCCGCGCAGCGCCTTGAGCCCGTTCTCCACGCCGCGCAGCAGGGAGCGCGTGGTGCGGTAGCGCTCCGCGGAGCCCCCGGCGTACTCGCGCAGCATGCCGCGCAGCTCGGCGAGCTGGAGCAGCGTGTACGGCAGGTTGACGTCGCGCTGGAACTCCAGCTCGGCGACGGTCGCCTTGCGCTCGGTGCCACCGGGGTGGCCGGAGACGAAGACGAGGTCCCCCTCCTTCGCGCCCTGCTTCGCCCACGGCAGGAAGTGCGGGCTCTTCGCGGGCGCGTTGTCCTGCCACACGCGCAGGAAGGCCGCGTCGAAGCCGAAGCGCGGGAAGTTGAAGTTGTCCGGGTCACCGCCGAAGGCGGCCATGGAGAACTCGGGCGCGAAGACGAGCCGCACGTCCTGGAAGCGGCGGTACTTGTACAGGTGATACCTGCCGCCGTTGAAGAGCGTCACCACGTCACAGCGCACGTCTCCGGACGTGGCGCAGGCGGCCTCCACCGCGGCCGTCTCCTTCTTCAGCGCGGTGTTGAAGGCCGCGCCAGTGAGGCCCTTCGTCGCCGCGTTCATCCGCGCGGTGACGTCCGTCATCTCCACCAGCTGGTTGGCCTCTACCTTGGGGCAGCGCAGCTCCCGCGCGGCGCTTGACGCATAAAAGCCCTTGGCCAGCAGGTCCTTCTTCGGCGAGGACAAATCCTCGATGCAGCCGCGGATGCAGTGGTGGTTGGTCATCACCAGTCCCTCCGGCGACACGAAGCTGGCGGAGCAGCCGCCGGCCAGCCGCACCGAGCCGAGCCGGACGTGGTCCAGCCACGCCTGCGTGGGCGTGAAGCCATGGGCCTTGTTCACCGCGTCGGAGGGAAAGGCGTCGTAGGTCCACATTCCCTCATCCGCGGCGGCGGGGAGGGACAGGAGCAGGCCGAGTGCGAGCAGTCTGCGATCCACGTGCGGGCGTCCTTCTGTCGTGACTGTGAGTGGGTGTTGCCGGTCCTGGACTTGACGGCCGGCGCGCGTCAACCTCCGGGCGGAGGACGCATTCCCCACAGGTATCATGCGCCGCGTCAGATATGGTGGCGGCAATGTCCGGCAAGCATCGCGTCTACCTCGTCCCCGGTTTTTTCGGCTTCATCAACCTGGGCGAGCTCATCTACTTCGGCCACGCCCTGGACTACTTGAAGGCGGAGCTGGCCCGCAGGCAGGTGGAGTCGGAGGTCATCATCGTCCTCTCCCACCCCACGGCCTCCATCCGCACGCGCACCGCGGACCTGCTGAGGGCCGTGCAGGAGACGGCCGCTGGAGATGACGGGCCCCTCCACCTCATCGGCCACTCGACGGGCGGGCTGGACGCGCGGCTGTTCGTCAGCCCCGGCGCGCAGGTGGCGGAGGGCCTGGACCTGGAGCCCTTCGCCAGGCGCGTGCGCTCCGTGACGTCCGTGTCCACCCCGCACGCGGGCACGCCGCTGGCCACGTTCTTCATGGGCCTGTTCGGACAGCGCATCCTCAAGCTGCTGTCGCTCTTCACCGTGTATGTGCTGCGCTTCGGCCGGCTGCCGCTGCGCGTGGTGTTCCGCTTCGGACATCTGCTGGCGCGGGCGGATGACCAGCTCGGGTTCAAGCCCACCCTGCTGGACCAGCTCTATGACCAGCTCCTGGGGGACTTCTCCTCGGAGCGTCGTGACGCGGTGTCGAAGTTCCTGAGCGACGTGGGCAACGACACGTCGCTGATTCCGCAGCTCACGCCGGAAGGCATCGACCTGTTCAACGCCAGCACGCTGGAGCGGCCCGGCGTGCGGTATGGCTCGGTGGTGACGCAGGCGCGGCCGCCGTCGCTGCGCACGCGCATGGCGGCGGGGCTGGACCCGTATGCCCAGCTCACGCACACCATCTACGCGCTGACATACGGACAGACGCAGCGGATGCCGCTCACCGCGCTGCCGCTGCACACCCCCGCACAGACGGCGGCGCTGGTGCAGGCCTATGGCGCGATGCCCGGGCCCACGGCGTGTGACGGCATCGTCCCCACGCGCTCCCAGGTGCATGGCCGGGTGCTGGCCGCGGTGCGCGCGGACCACCTGGATGCGATTGGCCACTTCGACCAGCCCGCGCACCAGCCGCCGCACGTGGACTGGCTCATCTCCGGCTCCGGCTTCCGCAGGCCCCAGTTCGAGTCGACGTGGAAGGCCATCGTCGACTTCATGCTGGAGGACGAGCAGCCCAACGTCCGGCTGGGTCAGTAGACGCCAATCAGGTGAATCTGCACGCGCGGATTCCCAAGGTACTCCTCCAGTCGCCAGCGGCTGCGCATGCCGTCATCCCGGATGCCCAGGCCCCCGCTGGGCTCGGGCGCGTCGGCGCTGGCGAGCGCCTCCCGGAGCTGGGACACGGCCCAGGTGTCGAAGTTCGGGTCGCCGGAGCCTTCGAGCACCTTGAGGTCGAGCAACTCCCCGTCGCGCGCCTGCCAGACCTCGACGATGGCCTTGAGCGCGAGCACCGGCGCGGTGACGTCCGCCATGTACATGTTCGCCGCGCGCCCGGCCTCGACCGCCGCCTGCATGCGATTGCGCTGCTCCAGCCGGTGGTCCCGGGGCTCGGAGACGACGGGGCTGCCTGTCTTTCCAAAGCGCGCGATGGCCTCCACCTGCTCGCGCTTCATCCGTGAGCCCAGCACCGACAGGTCCGGGGGTGGCGGGTTCACCAACTGCCTGGCGAAGCCTTCCCGCAGCTTCGCGAAGTAGGGGTGCGTGGCGCCGCTCGATGCGCGCGCGCTCGCGGCGGCGTCCTGGGCCCAGCCGTCCACCCGCTCGCGGGCCTCCTCGGCCTGCCGGGCCGCCACGGCCTTCGGGTCGGGAGCTTCGCCAGGGCGGAGCGTCCGTCCCGTCGACGGTGGGCCACCGCCCAGCAGACCACCGCCCAGCAGGCCCTCTGGCTCCAGGTTGGGACGCGGCCGTGGCTGTGGCGGGACGTCTTGAGCCAGGACCTGCGGCGGCGCTCCGGCGCCCGCCGGGGCGGCTTCGGACGGAGGTGCCTGGGACGTGTCGGGGGGCTCCGTCGCGGCTCGGCGCGGGCGCTCCGCGTGGCGCGGCGGCGCCCACTTCCGTGGCGGGCGCGGAGGCGCTTCGTCAGGAGGCGGCTGGCGGGGCTCAGGCACCGGCGGCGCGAGGGGAGGCGTCACGTCCTGGTAGACGACCTCCATCTCGACGGCACGCGGTGGCACCCGGCGCTGGCGGTCGCTGGGCGCACGGCTCGACAGCGCCACGAAGAGCGCTCCGTGCAGGAGCCCCGAAACCAGGAGCATGAAAATCAGCTGAGCGCGCCGCGACACGGCGGACAGCTTGCCTCGCCATGCCACCACAGTGAAGCAGCCCTGTGGACTGGCGCACGGGACTGACGCGTGCCTGCCAACTCCCCGCCCTCACCTTCCCTCCAGGCACGACTGACAACCCGACTTCGCCGGATGGCAGGCAAGCGTGGGTGGCGCAACAGGCAGGCGCGGCTGGAACGCCCCCCTTCCGGCCTCGCGGCTACCGTCCGCTGGCCGGCTTCCCCCCCTCCTCCCGCGGAGGCGCCAGGCTGCGAAGCCAATGGGCGATGGCCCGTCCAATGTCATCCGGGAGGTCCTCACTCGCGTGGTGACCGGCCGCGCCGAGCGCCACGACCTCGAGGTTGGCGAACCGGCCTTGAGCCCACTCGACGACGGACGGAGCGCCGAGCGGCGTCGGACTGTCGAAGGTGAGCAGCAGTTTGGGGACCTCCGGCGACGCTCCCATCCAAGCGACATAGCGCTCCAGCACCGCCATCATGTCAGCCGGCTGATTCTCGATGGGAATCTCCCGCGGCCACGCCAACAACGGGCGCCGTGAAGGCGCGTCTGGATAGGGCGCCGCGTACACCGCGGCCTCAGCCGCGGTCAGACCCCGTTTGACGCCGACCCCCAGCGACCGGGCCAGGAACTGGTTCTGCTCCAGCACCAAGGTCTCCCCCACGCCAGGCGTCCGCAGGTTCTTGAACAGCTCGGCGCCTTGCGGTGGGTAGTCGCTCCACTCGAGTGAGCGGAGGAAGGTCTCGTACACGACGAGGCCGCGGACCCTGTCGGGGTGGCGAGCGGCCCAGTCCATGGCCAGCGAGCCGCCCCAGTCGTAGCCCACGAGCACGACGTCGCGCAGGTCGAGCGCATCGAACCAGGCGTCGAGATACCGGGCCTGGTCGGCGAAGCGGTAGGCGATGTCCGGCTTGCCCGAGTCGCCCATGCCAATCAGGTCAGGCGCCAGCACGTGGTAGCGGTCCGAGAGATGGGGGATGACGTCGCGCCAGACATAGGACGAGGTCGGGTTTCCATGGAGCAAGACCACCGAAGGGCCGCGCCCCGCCTCCCGATAGGCCATGTGGGAATCGAGGACGTTGACGTCACGCATGGCTGTTTCCAGAGGCAAGGGAGGGGTCGCCACGCGCAAGCACGCGGTGAGCGCGACCGAGAGGAGCGGGAACAGCAGGTTCATCCTTGGCATGGCCCCTTCATGGGTCGCTTCTTTATTTTCGGATAGTGATTGTTCGTGATGGGTATCCTCACCACTCATGAGTATTTCCGCCCTCGACCTCAACCTGCTGGTGGTGCTCGACGCCGTCCTCACCGAGCGCAGCGTCGCGCGGGCCGCGCGCCGCCTCCATGTCACGCCGTCGGCCATCAGCAACGCCCTGGCCAGGCTGCGCGTCGCGCTTGGCGACCCGCTGTTCGCCCGCAGCGGCCGGGGCATCGTCCCCACGCCCCGCGCGGTGGCGCTGGCCCCCACGTTGAGCCGCGCCCTCAGAGACCTTGACCACGCCGTTCACGGCGCGGCCTTCGACCCCGCCACGACCACGCGGGAGTTCTCGCTCGCCATCGCGGATTCCGGACAGATGGTGCGGCTGCCTCGCATCGCCACGCTGCTGGCCGCTGAGATGCCACGCGCCAGGCTGCGGGTGATGGGCATCGACACCTTCCTCACGGGAGGCGGCCTGGCCAGCACCGAGGTCGACGTCGCCATCGCGGTGGGCGAGAAGTCCCCCGGCCTGCATCTGGAGCCCCTCTACCGGGAGCGCACCGTGCTGGTGGCGCGTCACAATCATCCCCAGGCAGGAGACCGTGTCTCCAGGAGCGCGCTGGCCAACCTGCGCCACGTCGAGGTGCAGGTGGCCCCCGGCAAGGGCTACCGCGCGTTGCCCGGCGCCTACGCCCGGCTCGGCATCGCTCGCGACGTCGCGCTGGTGGTGCCGAACTTCAGTACCGCCGCCGCCGTGGTCGCGGAGACCAACCTGGTCGCGACACTGCCCGCCTCACTGCTCTCCCGGCTCGGCCCTCGCCTCGGCCTCCGCGGCTTGCAGAGCCCGGTGCCCTCGCTCACCCTCACCATCAACCTGTGCTGGCACGAACGAACCCACGCCGACCCTGCGATGGTCTCCTTTCGCGACCTCATCCGGCGCGCCGGTGCCACACCGAGGACCCGGCGCACCTCGGCCGCGACCTGAGCCAGGGGGGATGACGACCGGCACCGCCTGGCCCCGGCGCAAGGGGTCAACCCCACGCCACCTCACGCCTTCTTCAGCACCGCCAGGAAGCGGGCGTCCGCGATGTGCGTGCCCTCGAAGTCCTCCAGGCGGACGGGAATCCACTCGCGGGCCTTGTCCCCCTTCTGCTGGAGCGTGGCGTCCAGGGTGTTGAACACCTCGGGAGGCGGCTCGCAGATGGCGCGCACGCCGCCCTTGGCCTTCGCGTGGAAGGACACCTGGAGCTCGTTCACCAGCGCCAGGTAGCGGCCCGGCGGGAAGCGGCGGAAGAGCCACACGCCCATCGTCAGCTCCATCACCGTCACCTGCACGCCCAGGTACACGCTGCCCACGTGGTTGCGCGTGCGCCGCTTCAGCGGCACGGACACCTTCGCCCGGGCATCCGAGGCGTCCTCCACCCGGACGCCCATCACCGAGGACAGCGGGATGATGTTCTTCACCGCCACCGTCAGCAGCGCGTTCGCCGCGCTGGGGGATACCTGACGCAGCCGTTCCACGAGGTCGAGAGCAAGCATGGTCCACCCATCATACCGGCCGGGAGCCCGGCCGCCTGCCCCCCAGGCGTCGCGCGCGGACTGGCATTCCCGGAAGGAATCCCCACCTTGGGGTGACCATGAACTTTCCAAGCCATGTCAATCTCCCCACAGACGCCCGTGAAGAGCTCATCGATTCGCTCAACACCCTGCTGGCCGACGCCATCGACCTGCATTGGCAAATCAAGCAAGCGCACTGGAACATCCGCGGCCGGCACTTCTACAGCCGCCACGAGCTGTTCGACGACCTGGCCAAGCACGTCCGCAAACAAGCCGACGAGTTCGCCGAGCGCGCGGGCACGCTGGGCGGCTACGCCGAGGGCACCATCCGGCTGGCGGCCAAGAACAGCGAGCTGCCCGAGTACGACCTGAAGGCCGTGGACGGTGACGACCACCTCAAGGCCCTGGTGGACCGCTTCGCCCGCTACGGGGCCAGCATCCGCAGCGGCATCCACCGCTCCGACGAGCTGAACGACCCCGTCACCGCGGACCTGCTCACCCAGACGCTGGGCGAGGTCGAACTGGACCTCTGGTTCCTGGAGAGCCACCTGCACGGCGAGCCTCGCGCGGGGGTGCGCCGCGGCGGTGAGGTCCGCGCCCAGGACGCCTCCACTCCCCCGTCCAACGCCTGAGCGGAGCGTTGACCACCGGAAGGCCCCGCGCGCCTGCTCAAGAGCAAGCGCGCGGACAGGCTCCAGCGTATAGAAGGCGTCCTCTCACGCTGGAGGACGCCTTTTGACTTCACAGACGCGCATGGACGGGAAGGTGTGCCTCATCACCGGGGCCACGGGGGGCATTGGCCTGGAGGCCGCCAAGGCGCTCGCGCGCATGGGCGCCACGGTGGTGTTGGTGGGCCGGGACGCGGGCCGCACCGAGGCGGCCGTGGCCGCCGTGAAGGAGGCCGCCCCCAGCGCCCAGGTGGACTGGCTCCGCGCCGACCTCACCTCCCTGAAGTCCGTGCGGGAGCTGGCGGAGACCTTCCGCTCCCGCTACCCGCGGCTGGACGTGCTGCTGAACAACGCGGGGCTCATCCTGGACCAGCGCCAGGTGACGGAGGACGGACTGGAGGCCACCATGGCCACCAACCACTTCGCGCCCTTCCTCCTGACGAACCTGCTGCTGGACGTGATGAAGGCCACCGGCCCGGCCCGCATCATCAACGTCTCGTCGGATGCCCACGCCGCGGGCAAGCTCGACTTCGATGACCTGCAGAGCGAGCGGAGCTTCATCGGCTTCCGCGTGTACGGCACGTCGAAGCTGGCCAACATCCTGTTCACCCGCGCGCTGGCGAAGCGGCTGGAGGGCACGCAGGTGACGACCAACGCCCTGCACCCGGGCGTGGTGCGCACGGGCTTCGGTCACAACACGCAGGGGTTCTTCCGCCACATCGTCAAGCTGGGCGCGGCGTTCATGCTTTCGGCGGAGAAGGGAGCGCGGACGTCCATCTACCTGGCGTCCTCGCCCGAAGTGGAGGCAGTGTCCGGGCAGTACTTCTACAAATGCCGTCCGAAGAAGCCGTCCTCCGCCGCGCGGAACGACGCGCTCGCGGAGCGGCTCTGGCAGGTGAGCGCGCAGCTCACGGGAGTCAAGGAATGATTGACCTGTATACGTTCGCTACGCCCAACGGGCAGAAGGTCTCCATCGCCCTGGAGGAGCTGGGCCTCCAGTACAAGACGCACGTGGTGGACATCACGAAGGGCGAGCAGTTCAAGCCCGAGTTCCTGGCCATCAACCCCAACAACAAGATTCCGGCCATCGTCGACCACGCGGCGCTGGACCACCGTCCGCTCACCGTCATCGAGTCCGGCGCCATCCTCATCTACCTGGCGGAGAAGACGGGCCAGCTCTTGCCCTCCCACCCGCGCGGCCGGGCGGAGGTGCTGGAGTGGCTGATGTTCCAGATGGGCGGCGTGGGCCCCATGTTCGGCCAGCTCAACCACTTCGCCCGCTTCGCCCCCAAGAAGGTCCCCTACGGCATCGAGCGCTACCACGCCGAGTCCCGGCGGCTCATCGGCGTGCTCGACGGAAAGCTGGGCGGGGGGGACTACGTCGCGGGCCGCTACTCCATCGCGGACATCGCCCTGTACCCCTGGGTGGCCGGCACCCGCGCGTACTTCCCCGAGCTGTTCCAGGGCTCCAGCAACGTCGTGCAGTGGCTCCACCGCGTGGGCAGCCGTCCCGCCGTGGAGCGCGGCATGAAGGTCCCCGAGCTCAAGTAGTCCCACGCAGCTTGCCTGGAAGCGCGGTGGCCGGATGGCCGCCGCGCTGCCGTGTGTTCTCCCCTGTCATGGCCACGCTCGAACAGCTCCGATTCGACAACACCTACGCCCGCCTGCCCGCTGGGTTTGGCGCGCGCGTCCACCCCAGTCCCTTCCCGGACGCGAAGCTGGTGAGCGTCAACCCCGCCGCCTTGAAGCTCCTGGACCTGACGCCCGAGGAAGCGCGGCGGCCGGAGTTCGTCGCGGCGCTGGGCGGCGAAGCGCCCCTGCCGGGCATGGAGCCCTTCGCCATGGTGTACGCGGGGCACCAGTTCGGCGTGTACGTGCCCCGGCTGGGCGACGGCCGCGCCCTGCTGCTGGGCGAGGTCCGCAACGCCGCCGGTGAGAAGTGGGACCTGCACCTCAAGGGCGGCGGGCCCACGCCCTTCTCGCGCGGGGGCGACGGACGCGCGGTGCTGCGCTCCACCCTCCGCGAGTACCTGTGCGGTGAGGCCATGCACGGCCTGGGCATCCCCACCACGCGGGGCCTGGGCATCCTCGGCAGCCAGGCGCCGGTGTACCGCGAGGCGGTGGAGACGGGCGCGATGCTGGTGCGCATGGCGCCCTCGCACGTGCGCTTCGGCTCCTTCGAGTTCTTCCACTACACCGAACAGCGTGAGCACGTGGCCACGCTGGCCGACCACGTCATCACCGAGCACTTCCCTCACCTGGCGGGCCAGGCGGGCCGCTACGCGCGCTTCTACACGGAGGTGGTGGAGCGCACGGCGCGGCTGATTGCGCAGTGGCAGGCGGTGGGCTTCGCGCACGGGGTGATGAACACGGACAACATGTCCATCCTGGGCCTCACGCTGGACTACGGGCCCTTCGGCTTCCTGGACGACTTCGAGCCGGGCTTCATCTGCAATCACTCCGACGACCGGGGCCGCTACGCCTTCGACCAGCAGCCGCGCATCGGCCTGTGGAACCTCGCGTGTCTGGGCGAAGCGCTGCTCACCCTCATCTCGGAGGACGAGGCCCGCGCGGCGCTGGCCACCTACCAGCCCGCCTTCAACGCGCACTTCATGGACCGGATGCGCGCGAAGCTGGGCCTGCGGGAGGCGCGCGACGAGGACCGCGAGCTGGTGAGCGACTTGTTCGCCCGCATGGCAGAGGCCCCCGTGGACTACACGCGCTTCTTCCGCGCGCTGGGCTCGGACGCCCGTCCCGTGCGTGACATGTTCTCCGCCCCCGAGGGCTTCGACGCCTGGGCCGGGCGCTACCGGGCGCGGCTGGCCGCCGAAGGCAGCGTGGACCCAGAGCGCCACGCGCGCATGGCCCGGGTGAACCCCAAGTACGTGCTGCGCAACTGGGTGGCGCAGGAGGCCATCTCCCGCGCGGAGGCTGGGGACTTCTCGCTCGTGGACCGGCTGCTCGGCGTGCTGTCGGACCCGTTCGCCGAGCACCCCGACGCGGAGTCCTACGCGGCGGCGCCGCCCGCCTGGGGCCGGCACCTCGAGGTGAGCTGCAGCTCCTGAGGCCGCGCGCTGGTGAAGGTTGAAGAGGCGAAGCTTCCGCCCGGACGCGCTTGCCGGAACCCACGGCAGGCGCAACCTTTGCTGTCTATGGTGACGGACCTCACCCGGTTGCCCTTGCGAGGGAAACAAGGCGCCTTTCACGTCGTCGTCGAGTCTCCCCGAGGCTCCACGCTGAAGCTCAAGTACGACACGGCGCTCCAGGCCTTCAGCCTCTCACGGCCGCTTCCCAGGGGCCTGAGCTATCCCTTCGACTGGGGCTTCATCCCCTCCACCCAGGGGCCGGATGGGGACCCGCTGGATGCCATGGTGTACTGGGACGACACGAGCTTTCCCGGCGTGGTGCTGCCCTGCCGCGCGCTCGGCGTGCTCCAGGTGGAGCAGAACACGGGCGGCGGCGGACGCGAGCGCAATGACCGCATCCTCGCGGTCCCCGTCACCCCGTCCCGCGCCGGACACCTGACGGACTTCCAGCAACTGCCACGGCGCGAGCGAGAGGAGCTGGAGCACTTCTTCCTCGCCGCCGTGCGCTTCGAGGACAAGGACGCGCGCATCCTGGGCTGGGAGGGGCCGGAGGGTGTGGAGCGGATGCTCCGCCAACACGCACGCACGGAGGAATAGATGGCTCACCCCACGCCCATCCGAGGACTCGGGCCCGACAGCCGACTGGGCGACGCCGCGCGCCGCATCCTCGCGGGCCGGCTCGCGGACGTCCGCAAGCCAGAGGCCGGCTTCCAGGACGCCGTGGATGACGAGTCCGTCCATGACATGCGCGTGGCCACCCGGCGGCTCCGCGCCGCCCTCAAGGTGTTCCGCTCCCTGGGCGGCCTGAAGAAGCTGGAGCGCGACGTGAAGCGCATCCAGGACGCGCTGGGGGGCGTTCGCGACGTGCACGTCCAGTCCGCGTGGCTGGAGGGCGTGGCCCGGAAGGCGAGCAAGAAGCCCCAGGTGCGCGCCGGCATCCAGGCGCTGCGCAAGAAGCGGCTGTCCGAGCTGGAGACGCACGAGACGCGCCTGCACGCGGAGCTGGAGCGCTGGGTGGACAAGACGGTGCCCCGGCTCTTGCGCAAGCTGGACGGACTGGATGACGGGCACCGCTTCGCTGGCCGCCGCGTCCGGGACACGCTGCGCCAGCGCCTCAAGCGCGTGCAGAAGCGAATCGACACGTACGTGGACGCGGCCGACGCGGCGTCCGCCCACGAGCTGCGCAAGGAGCTGAAGCGGCTGCGCTACGAGCTGGAGATCTTCCAGCCGGCCTTCCGCCGCACCCTGGACGCGCTGCTGGAGGTGCTCGTCCCGCTCCAGGACGGCCTGGGCGAGCTGCATGACGCCGACGTGCGGCTGGAGCTGTTCGAGCGGCTGGCCGCGGAGTCCGCGCCGCGCGAGCGCAAGTCCGCTCGGGCGCTGCTCCCCCTGGTCCGGGAGGAGCGGACGAAGCGCGCGGCGGAGATTGCCCGCGAGGTCCAGCGCTGGCGCACGGAGGAGATTCCCAAGCGCCTGCGCCGCATGTTGACCTGAAGGCCACGGAGCGTATGTGGCACATCCCCAATGGCACACAGTCTGTCTGGTCAGTTGAAACGACTCAACCCGCCCGCCACGCCCAGGTGAGGCCCAGACGTGGCGGACCTGTGTATTACGGCCAGGGGGCCGGGTCCGGGTTCGGATCCAGGCAGCGCGGGCCGACGCAGCAGTCGACGTAGCACGTCACGACGTCCTCGCCCGGCCCGCAGATGCCGTCACCACAGGCGAGGATGAGGCCGCAGTCCTGCCGGCAGCTCCGGGGCGTCTCCAGGCCGTTGCAGACGCCGTCGCCACAGAGGGAACCACAATCAAAGTCGCAGGTCGCGGTCGTCTCCGAGCCGTTGCAGATTCCGTCGCCGCACCAGGTGACGGGGCCGCAATCCTGGGGGCAGGTGTTGGTGGTCTCGTTGCCGTTGCAGATGCCATCACCACAGTAGGCGAGGATGAGGCCGCAGTCCTCAGGGCAGGTGCGACTCGTCTCGCGCCCGTTGCACACCCCGTCCCCACACCACATGAGCACGTTGCAGTCCCAGGGACAGTTGTCGCCGTTCTCCCCGTTGAGGGTGTCACAGAACCCGTCGCCACACAGGTAGCGCTGAACCTCCGCCTCGGACTGCCCCACCTCCACCAGCTCCGACTCCGACTCCACGGGGCCACAGGCGGCGAACAGCCCCAGCGACAACCCTGCCAGCATGACGACCAGACGAGACTTCACGTGAACCTCCTTGGGGGAACGAGGCCACGCATGTCAGCGCATTCTGAATAAACAGACAACACCCGGGCTCATGAAACGCGATTTCAACAACCACCGCGACACAGGTGCTGCGCACGGAGACCGCGTCCGTCCTGACCCGGCCTCCGCGTTTTGTAGCGCATTCCGTTACATGTAATTGAAGGGCATGTTGACGGAGAGCGTGTGGATGAGCTGATCGGTCTGCTCGGAGGGCCTGCGCGTGAAGGCGTTGAGGTAGCCCACCTCGATGGAGGAGTGGTCCCCGAGCTTCCAGCCCGCGCCGACGAACGCGCGGTTCATGTCGAAGCCGGCGCTGGGGCCATTCGCCACCGAGTTGAGGTGGTAGAAGACCTCATCCCAGACAATCAACGACAGCCGCCCCTGCGCGGCCACGGGGCGCGCCCCGCGCAGCATGACGCGGGCACGGTGGGAGACCTCTGTCGTGCCGGGCAGGAAGCGCTGCTCCAGGCGGGCGCGGAGCGTGCCCGCCACCTGCCCGAACTTCGGCGTGTAGAGGAGCTGCTGGAAGAGGCGGCTTTCGCCCTGGCGCAGGGCCGGGTCACCCTCCCACTGCCACAGCGGAATCCAGGCCGGCCCCAGCCACAGCGACAGGTCCTGGCCCACCCGCACACCCGCCGCCGAGCGGAGGATGGCGCGGGCGTCGTCCTTGCCGAAGCGCGGCTGGGCTTCCAGGTAGTAGAGGAAGTGCTCCCCGATGCCCCCTTGCGCCGACACCGTGTACCAGAGCTGGGCCTCCGCGCTGACGGGCCGGGCCTCCACGGTGCGAAGGGGAATGACGAGCAACAGACTGATGAGGGGAATCCAGGTCGCCGTACGCATCATGCGCATGCCCTAGAGCACGACGCGCGCACCGGCTCAACGGGTCAAAGCACGAGTGCAGTCTGACTGACGATGACGCGTCCGCCCTTCACCGTGAGGGAAGGACGGACGGCCCATGCCACCTACTGCGTGGGCTGCTGGGAACCCGGGGTGGACTGGCCACTCTCCGGAGCGGCCGGCGCCGTGGGCTGCACCTGCGAGGTCGCCTCGATGCGCACCGCCTGGGGCTCCCCGCTCTGCTCGTCGGTCCGGTACGAGGCCCGGACCTGGCTGCCCTCCTGGATGTCCCCAGCGCTGGCCTGGCGCCCGTCCACCGTGACCTGCGTCTGCGGCGACATCTGGAGGCGCAGCTGCGGCTCGCCCTGTGAGCTGAGCAACAGCTCGTCGTCGTTGGCGCTCAGCACCTCACCGACGATTTGCTGCTCGGTGCCCTGCTGCTGCTGTTGCGCCTGGGGCGCGGGCGCCACGGCCACCGGCTGCTGCGACTGCTGACGAAGCTGCTCGGTCTGCTGGCGGGCCTGCTGGTTCTGCTGCGCCAGCCTCTCGCTCTGCTGACGCTGGGCCTGCTGCGCCTCCTGCTGGGCCTGCTGCGCCTCCTGCCGGGCCTGCTGCGCCTGCTGCTGCGCGCGCTGCTGGGCCTGCTGGGCCTCCTGCGAGGCCGTATGCGCCTGGGCCTGGGCCTCCTGATACGCCTGCTGCTTCTCGTGGAGCTCCTTTTGGGCGCTGGCGGCCTGCTCCTGCTGCTTGCTCGCCTGCTCCTGGGCCTGGCGGGCCGAGCCGAAGGCGCTCTCCGTGCGCTGCTGCGCCTGCGCCAACTGGTCATTCACCGTGGACTGCCCGCTTGCCTGCCCTTGGGTCCCCCGGTCGCGTTCTTCACACGCCGTCCCCAGCGTCAATGCAGCGGCGCCCGCCATCAACCACCCCGCTCGAAATCTCATTGGATGTCTCCCGTCCGTCATGCACGTCCTGGGAGAAAGATGGCGAGCGGCATCCTCGCGCCAACCCACATCCGCGCCAGGCGTCCGCCCTCCCGGCCGCCCACCTCCACTTGTTGATGCACGAAGCGCTACCCATGGATGGGGTTTAACGGTAAGGGGCGCCCCCCATGCGTGCGTGCGGACTCGATTTCGGAACCAGCAACACCGCCGCGGCCCTGCCTGACGGCACGGTGCTGTCCCTGCAACCCCATACCTCGGAGGCCCGTCTCTTCCGCTCCGTCCTCTTCTTCCCGGACGACGAGCAGGACATCTACGCCGGCGCCGACGCCATCCAGCGCTACCTGGAGGACAACACCGGACGTTTCATCCAGTCCGTGAAGTCCTTCCTCCACTCCAGCTCCTTCCGCGCCACCCAGGTGAAGGGGCGCACCTACACCATTGAAGAGCTGGTGGCCGTGCTGCTGCGCCGCGTGCGGGACGCCGCCGCGAGCAGCATGGGCGGCGCGCCCGAAGCCGTCGTGCTCGGCCGGCCCGCCGTCTTCACGCCGGACCCGGAGGCGGATGCCCTGGCCCAGCAGCGCCTGCTGCGCGCCGCGGAGCTCGCGGGCTTCCAGCATGTCCAGTTCCTCATCGAGCCCATCGCCGCGGCGCTCGCCTATGAGGCCCAGCTCACCCGCGACGAGCTCGTGCTGGTGGCGGACTTCGGCGCCGGCACCACCGACCTCACCCTGATGCGCCTGGGCCCCAGCCGCCGCGGCAACCCGGACCGCCGCCAGGACGTGGTGGGCTCCACGGGCGTGCGCATCGGCGGAGACCGCTTCGACGCCGAAATCATGCGCCACAAGCTGCTGCCCCGCTTCGGCGCGGGCTCCACCTACCAGGTGCGCGGCTTCAGCGACAAGCGGCTGCCCATTCCCCAGCACATCATGGCCAAGCTGCTCACCTGGCACGAGATGTCCTTCATCCGGGAGAAGTCCACCCAGGAGCTGCTGGAGACCATGCTCAACACGAGCGACCGCAAGGCCGAAATCCAGGCCCTGTACGACCTCGTCATGGACAACCTGGGCTACCGCCTGTTCCGCGCCATTGAAGCGGCCAAGGTGCGCCTGTCCCAGGAAGAGCAGGCCACGGTGGACTTCGAGGAGGCCCGCATCACCCTCCACGAGCCCATCACCCGCGAGGAGTTCGACACCTTCAGCAAGCCCCTGCTGGACGAGCTGGACGCGTGCACCACGGGCCTGCTGGAGAAGCACGCGGAGGCGAGGGACATCGACGCGGTGTTCCTCACCGGCGGCTCGTCGCAGATTCCCGCGGTGCGCCAGCTCTACGTGCGCCGCTTCGGCGAAGGGCGCGTGCGCACCGCGGATGCCTTCACCTCCGTGGCCGAAGGGCTCGGGCGCGCGGCGGCGCACCTGTCCGTCTGAGCCGGACGTCCGGGGCGGGGCCTACGGGCCCACGTCCACGGCGCGGCTGAGCCACCCCACCCCGCCCCGGACGTCCGGCTCAGACGGAC
>NZ_JABXEP010000068.1:0-43171 GCF_013372605.1 Myxococcus sp. AM009 | reverse complement strand
GGGCGGCTGAGCTACGCCGGGGGCGGGGCCTCACGCTCCCAGTGGCGGCGGGCGATGGACTCGGCGAAGAGCTGGCCGAAGCCCTTCGTCTCCGCCTTCGCGCTGCGGACGACGCCTCGCGTGGCGTCCAGGCCCTTGCTCGGCGGCGCCTCCAGGTCGCGCACGCCCGCGGCGTCCAAAAGGGTGTTGGCGTCCGCGGAGAGCGCCAGCGCCTTGCAGTGCACGTAGGCCTCACGCACGAAGTCCACCGCCAGCGGCGCGCGCCGCAGGGCCGCGACGCTCCGCTCGCCGGCGGGCACGTAGACGGCGTCGTACATCACCGAGGACGCGGTGGAGAAGGTCCGCAGGGGCCGCTCCTCCCGGCCCTCCTGGCTCGTCACCGGGCTCAGCGTGGGGCCCACCACCTCCAGCTTGGCGCCCCGCTCCTCCAGCGCCTTTCGCACGCCGTCCAGCTCCTTGCCGGAGAACCCGTCCGACACCAGCGCCGCGATCTTGCGCGTGCGGATGGAGTCATGTGGCGAGCGCTCCATGCTCAGCGCCGGGGACGTCTCCACGGAGGGCGCCGCCTTCTGGCCCGTGGCCTTGGGCGGCTTGGGGGGCCTGGTGGGTTTGGGCGGCGTGACGCCCGCGGCGCGCGCCACGCGCACGGCCAGCTCCGGGTCCACGTTCACCAGAATCTGGTTCACCACGCGCTCGCGAATCTCCACGCGCTCCACCTTGCCAACCTCGAACTCGAGCGCGGCCACCAGGTGCTCCTGCTCCGGCTTCGACAGGCTCTTGTAGAAGAGGGTGGCCTGGCTGAAGTGGTCGCTGAAGCTGCCGCTGCGCGCGCGAATCTTGTGGCCCTCCACGCGCTCCTGGAAGTGGCGGAAGGCCTTGGCGGGGTTGGCCAGCACCGGGCAGCCGCCGCCCAGGGAGTTGGGGTGGTAGTTGGCGCGGGACGTGGGAATCGTCTGCCGCCCGAAGCCGTCCTGCTGGTGGTTGGTGACGGGGCACACCGGCTTGTTGATGGGCAGCTCCGCGAAGTTGGGGCCGCCCAGCCGCGTGAGCTGCGTGTCCAGGTACGAGAAGAGCCGCGCCTGCATCAGCGGGTCATTGGTGAAGTCGATGCCGGGGACGATGTTGGCCACGCAGAAGGCGACCTGCTCCGTCTCCGCGAAGAAGTTGTCCGGGTTGCGGTTGAGCGTCAGCTTGCCCACGCGCTGGACCGGCACCAGCTCCTCGGGGAGCAGCTTGGTGGCGTCCAGCAAATCGAAGCCGTACTTGAGCTCGTCGCCTTCGGGGATGATTTGCAGCCCCAGCTCGTACTCGGGGAAGTCGCCGCGCTCAATGGACTCCCAGAGGTCGCGGCGGTGGAAGTCCGGGTCCTTGCCGGACAGCTTCTGGGCCTCGTCCCACACGAGCGCGTGGTTGCCCAGCAGCGGCTTCCAGTGGAACTTGACGAGGTTCGCCTTGCCGGCCGCGTTGACCAGCCGGAAGGTGTGGACGCCGAAGCCCTCCATCATCCGGAAGCTGCGCGGAATGGCGCGGTCCGACATCAGCCACATCACCATGTGCGTCGTCTCGGGGACGAGCGAGACGAAGTCCCAGAGCGAGTCGTGCGCGGAGGACGCCTGGGGGATTTCGTTGTGCGGCTCGGGTTTGACGGCGTGGACGAAGTCCGGGAACTTGATGCCGTCCTGGATGAAGAAGACGGGCATGTTGTTGCCCACCAGGTCGAAGTTGCCTTCCTCCGTATAGAACTTGGTGGCGAAGCCGCGCACGTCACGCACGGTGTCCGCCGAGCCACGCGAGCCGCCCACGGTGGAGAAGCGCACGAACACTGGCGTGCGCAGCGACGGGTCGGTGAGGAAGCGGGCCTGGGTGACCTTCTCCAGCGACTTATAGACTTGGAAGTAGCCGTGGGCGCCCGCGCCGCGCGCGTGGACAGCGCGCTCCGGGATGCGCTCGTGGTCGAAGCGCATCACCTTCTCCCGGAAGTGGAAGTCCTCCAGGAGCGTGGGGCCGCGGATGCCGGCCTTCAGTGAGTTGTCCGTGTCCGAGATGGGAATGCCCTGGTCCGTGGTGAGGACCTTCCCCTCCGCGTGCATGCGGTGGGGTTCGAGGCTTTCGCTCTTGAGCGTGGTGGGCCGGCTCTTCGCCGAGGGCTTGCGCAGTTTCATGGAGGCCTGTCGCCAACGAGAGAGGTGAAGGCGCCGTCTACGCTGGTGGCGTCCTCCCCGGGCCACGAGGCTTTGGGGGACGTCGGCGAGTCGGCACTCGCGCGCGTGGCAGTGTCCACCACCGCGCGCTCGGACCTCGCGGCGTCAGGCGGGCATCACGGCACGGCGGGCGCGGCCACGGACTCCGCGTGCTTCTTCGCGTCGGCCACGGCGACGTCCTTCAGGGTCGCCAGGCCCTTCTCGAAGTCCTTCCCAATCATGGCGTCCATGTCCATGAACAGGGACATGGCCTTGCTCACGAAGTTGTTCTCGCCGGACATGGCCCAGACGACCTGGGTGCCGCCCTCGGCGGCGCTGAATGTGAAGGTGGTGGTGTTGGTGGACTCGAAGGGCTTGATGAACTCCAGCTTGATGGTGACCTGCTCGTTGGTCTTGCTGTCGGTGATGGTCATCCGGCCCTCACCGACCTGGTCGTTGCCCACCCAGGCGTAGCCCGCGCCGGTGCCTGACTCCGGGCCGGAGTAGGTGCGCTGCTGCTGGGGGTCCAGGCCGTCCCAGGGGGACCAATCGGTCCAGCGGTGGAAGTCATTCACCAGCGCGAAGGCGATGTCCGCGGACACGGGGAGCACCGCGGTGCGCTGATAGGTGAACGTGTCGGGACGGGTGACGACGACGCCGACGAACAGCAGGATGACGGCGGCGAGGCCGGCGAGAATCTTCTTGAGCATGGGGCGTGGGTCCTCACGAAGCGGCCTGGGATGGCCGCGTTCCTGGCGCGCGTCTTAAAGCGTGTCCGGCGCTCCGCGCAACCCACGCACAGCGTAGCGACTCCGACGGAGATGGCTGGCGGCTCAGCACTCTGGGAGGCCCACGCTCAGGTTCGTCACCTCCAGCACGTTGGCGGCCAGCCCTCCTCGCGACGTCTCCTTGTACTTGTCCTTCATGTCGCGGCCGGTGTCGCGCATCGTCCGGATGACCTTGTCCAGGCTGACGAAGTGCCGCCCGTCGCCAGAGAGGGCCATGCGCGTGGCGTTGATGGCCTTCACGGAGGCCATGGCGTTGCGCTCGATGCAGGGCACCTGCACCAGCCCGCCAATGGGGTCGCAGGTGAGGCCCAGGTTGTGCTCCATGGCGATCTCCGCCGCGTTCTCCACCTGGAGCGGGGTGCCGCCCAAGACCTCCGTGAGCGCGCCCGCGGCCATGGAGCAGGCGCTGCCGACCTCACCCTGGCAGCCCACCTCCGCGCCGCTGATGGAGGCGTTCTCCTTGTACAGCACGCCAATGGCGCCGGCGGTGAGCAGGAAGCGCACCACGCCGTCCTCGTTCGCGCCGGGCACGAAGCGCCAGTAGTAGTGCAGGACGGCGGGGATGATGCCGGCGGCGCCGTTGGTGGGCGCGGTGACGACGCGGCCTCCCGCCGCGTTCTCCTCGTTGACGGCCAGGGCGTAGAGGTTCACCCAGTCCAGCACGGTGAGCGGGTTGGTGAGGCCGGCCTCGGGGCGACTGATGAGCTTCTGGTACATGCCCGCGGCGCGGCGCTCCACCTTGAGGCCACCGGGGAGGATGCCGCCGCTGGTGCAGCCGCGGCGCACGCAGGCCTGCATCACGTCCCAGATGCGCAGCAGCCCGGCGCGAATCTCCGCCTCGTCGCGCCAGGTCTTCTCGTTGGCGAGCATGAGCGAGCTGAAGCTCATGCGCTCGCGTTCGCAGTGGGCCAGCAGCGCGGCGGCGGACTGGAAGGGGAAGGGCTGCGGCGTGGCGTCCTTGCTCAGCGGGTCCTTGCCCGCCGCGGCGGCGGACTCGTCGACGATGAAGCCGCCGCCCACGGAGTAGTAGATGGCCGACGCCAGCTCCGCTCCGTCTTCGCCGCAGGCGGTGAAGCGCATGCCGTTGGGGTGGAAGGGCAGCGAGCGGCGGCGGTGCATGACCAGGTGCTCGCCGTCACGGAACGTCACCTCGCGCTGGCCGAGCAGCGTCACGCGGCCCTCCGCGCGCCAGCGGGAAATCATGGCGGGCACGGCCTCGACGTCCACGGCCTCCGGCGTCTCGCCCATCAGGCCCAGCACCACGGCCTTGTCGCTGCCGTGGCCCTTGCCCGTCGCGCCCAGCGAGCCGAACAGCTCCACCTTGAGCCGGGTGAGCCGCTCCAAGACGCCTGTGTCCGCCAGCTTCCGGGCGAACGTGCGCGCCGCTCGCATGGGCCCGACGGTGTGCGAGCTGGAGGGTCCGATTCCAATCTTGAAGAGGTCGAAGACGCTGACGGCCATGGCGAGCGCAACATGCCACGTTTCCACTTCCGTCCCAGCGTCCCCCCGCCGACGCGCATGTCACCGCGTGGACGGATGAACGTCCTTGGACGTCCAACGAGACGCGGCGCGTTGGCCGGACGGTGTCTGGCCCGCTGCGTCGAAGTCGTGAGCCGCTGACGCTGGAGACACGAAGGGCCGGGAGGACGTCCGTGGGACGCCGGCTCCCGGCCCTGGTGTTGACGGACGGCTACTGGTCGTCGCAGGGCGTGCCCAGGCGGGCGCCTTCGTACACACCGAGCTCGTTGTAGATGAGCGGCAGGTTCTCATCCACGGGCACCTGGCGCAGCTCCAGGCGGCGCTTGGTGTTTTCAATCCACAAGGCGGGCTTCGCCTTGTCGAGCAGCAGGCGGAGGTCACCGCGCTTGGTGGAGAAGATCTCGCCTTCGGAGTCGGAGATGACGTTGGTCATCTTCTGGGCCTTCAGGTTGCCACGAGGCCCGATGAAGACGCGGTAGCTCTTCTTCTGGGCCTCGTGGAAGCCACGGTCCACGAAGTAGTAGACGCCCTTGGTGTCGCGCAGCAGCGCATAGGGCACGAACTTCTGCGGGTTGGGCTGGAAGGTGGCCTTGCGCAGCAGCTCCGCGGCCGGCTCTCCGTCCAGCATGGTGAGGGGAATCTTCTTCTCCCCGCACGCCAGGGCGCAGGTGCGCTCCTTGCGGTCTATCTCCACGCTCGACATCACCCGCCAGTCAATGCCGCGGAAGTTGGGGTTCGCCCCCTTGTTGAAGAAGCGCGGGTCCAGGAAGGACGTGGGCGACGTGTAGGGGCCGGGGTGGGGCACCTGGACGAACTGCTTCTCATCGCCGTAGTAGAGGACGGCGTTGGTGTCCTCGTCGTCGGGCGTGAGCGCGACGTAGTGGCCCTTGCCGTCGGTGCACACCGACGTGGCCTCCAACATCATCTTCTCGCCGAGGTTCGACTCCTTGCCCCAGGGGGGCTTGATGGGCTCGGCCGCCATGGCGGCCGTACACGCGAACGACATCGCCGCGAAGGCGAAACGCTGGAATCGCATCGTGAAGGCTCCGGCTACAGGTGCTGCTTGAAGAACTTGGTGGCGAACTTGTCCTGGTTGCTGGCGTCCCGGGTCGTCGTCCAGATGACGCGGTCCGCTTCGAGCTTGGGCTCCAGCGCGGAGCCGAAGCGGCAGCTCACCTGCTTCACCTTCTCCTGGACGGTCTGCTTCGCGATGGCGGACGCGGTGCACAGCTCCTTGAGGCTGGTCAGCGGCGTGCCACAGTAGCTGGCGATGCTCAGCTCCTTGAGCAGGTCCTCGTTGACGCTGCTCCAGTCGATGCGGGCGGCCACGGACGTGCCACACGCGTTGTTCATCTCCTGGAGGGTGGCGGCATATTCCTTGTCGTGGCCGGACTCCTCGCCCTTGCGGTCGAAGGCCATCAGCTTCGCCAGGGTGCCGTCCTTCATCTGCTTCTGGTGCTGCGCGTAGACCTCCTCCGGCTTCAGCGCGGCGGTCTTCTTCTCGTCGTAGGCCAGGCGGATGGAGCGCTGGCGGCCGGGCACGTAGAGCTCGTACTTCGTGTCCCGCACGTGCAGGGCCGTGTACTTCCGGCCGTGCCACTGGGTGCTGTAGTTGAACTGCTCGGTGCTGCGGGTGCTCCAGTCGTTCTGCTCGTAGGGGAACACCAGGCCGTCGAACTCCGAGCCCGTGCCCTTCACGCGCAGGATGAACTTCTTGTCGGAACGGGGCGTGAGCGGCACCACGGCCACCTCTTCACCCTCCGTGCCAGAGTACACCTTGCCAGCTTCCACGGGCGCGGCGGCCAGGGCCTGCGACGCCCCCAGCGCGACTGCCGCGACAATCACTGCGACCATGTTTCTCAAGCGAATCACCTCGTGTTGCATGAGAGCCCCCCTACCTGGATGGCCCGCTGTTTCAGAGCTCGATGTCGTGCTTCTGGCAGAACTTCTTGACCTTGGCACGCTCCGCTGACGCGACCTTCGGCCACTCGCTCACCGCACCGCCCAGGTCCTTCTGCTGGCAGTAGGCGCGGGTGAGCAGCGAATACGCCGCCATGGAGCGCTTCGCGCGCTGGCTGCTGCGTGCCAGCGCGATGGCGCGGCTGGCGTCACCCGAGGCCAGCGCGCTCTCTCCGTCCTTGAGCAGCTTGCGGACCTGCTCGGGGAGCGCTTCCTTGGGCTCGGGGCGCGTCACCGGGCGCGAAGGCGGCTTGTCGGGCGAGGTGTTGGTGGCCACGACCACCTGCTGCGGGGCGCCCGCGTCCGGCGGAGTCTGTGTGCCGTTGGCCTGCTCGGTGCCGTTGGCCTGCTCGGTGCCGTTGGCCTGCTCGGTGCCGTTGGCCTGCTCGGTGCCGTTGGCCTGCTCGGTGCCGTTGGCCGGCCGCGCGCCCTGGGGCTCGCGGGTGTCCGCCACGGGCGTCGTGGGCGAGCCCGTGCCGGAGGTGCCACCCTTCACCCACCAGACGAGTCCCACGCTGGAGGCCAGCAGGACCGCCGCGGTGGCGCCGATGAAGGCGCCGCGGCCCTTCGCCGCGGGGGGCGACGAGGCCGGCGTGGACGGGGCGGACAACAGCGCCGCGGCGGCGTGGGGCTCGGCGGCGCCCGGGATGGGCACGGGGACGCTCACGGACGTGTGCGGCTGGGCGGGACGCTCCGGCACGGGAAGGGCCGGGACCTGCTTCGAGATGAGCGTGGGCTCCAGGCCAGGCGGGTCGATGCGCGACGCGGCGGCCAGCTGCGCCACGCCCATCTGCCCCGTGGCGGACGGATTGACGCCCTGCGCCTGCGCCACGCCCATCTGCCCCGTGGCGGACGGACTGAAGCCCTGCTGGCCGGTGCCGGGCGCCATCGTGGAGTCGAAGCCCTCGCGGCCCGTGTCCGGCAGCACCTTGAGGCTCCCGGGCAGGGCGGTGGCGGACAGCGAGGCCGGGCCCGCGGAGGGCAGGGCGATTCCGGACACCGGGGCCTGGGGGCGCGGGGCGGGCTGGTTTCCCACCGCGGTGGACAGCGAGTGCAGCGGCGTGCCCGTCAGGTCCTCGATGAAGGAGGAGACGTCCGGGTAGCGCTCATCCGCGCTCTTGGCGAGCGCGCGCATCACCGCGGCGATGGCCTCCGGCGTGGCCTCGGGACAGAGCGGGGCCAGGGGCTCGGGCGGCTCATAGACGACGCGGAAGATCATCTGCGCGAGGCTGCCCGAGCCGAACACGGGCTTGCCGGCCATCATCTCGTAGACGATGCACCCCAGCGAGAACACATCCGTGCGCGCGTCGATGTCCCGGTTCTTCCCCTGGGCCTGCTCGGGAGACATGTACTGAGGCGTCCCGATGATGGTCGCCTCCTGCGTCTGCACCGTCGTGGAGCTGAGGACCTTGGAGATGCCGAAGTCGAGCAGCTTCACGCGCTCGCCCACCACGCCGCCGGAGTCGGTGGGCACCAGGAACACGTTGGCCGGCTTCAAGTCACGGTGGATGACGCCAGCGCCGTGCGCCGCCTGGAGCGCGGAGCCCATCTGCCGGGTGAAGGAGACCACGTCCTCCATGGGCAGGCGCCCGCGCTCCAGCCGCTCCTGGAGGCTCTCGCCGCGCAGGTACTCCAGCACCAGGAACGGGTTGCCGTTCTCCAGGGTGTCGTAGTCGTGCACCTCGACGATGTTGGGGTGGCCCAGCCGCGAGGCAATCTCCGCCTCTCGGCGGAAGCGCGCGAAGATTTCGGGCGTCAGGTGGTCGCCGCCACGCAGCACCTTGACCGCCACCTGCTTGCCGGGCAGCCGCAGGTGTTGGGCCAGGTACACCGAGCCCATTCCTCCCCGTCCCAGCAGGGAGACAATCCTGTACGTATTCCGCAGGACCTCATCAATGCGGAGGTCACCATCAGCGGGTTGGGTCATGGGGCTGGGACTCTCAGGCAGGGCATTCCGGGGAAACTTCGCCCATTCCATCCTCCCACCCCCCCCTGAGGCAACTCTCCTGATGTCGCGGCACACCCAGGCGGGTCGTGGCATGCGACGGGACGGGGCGCCTCACCAGCAGCCTGCCAAGGAGGCGAGCGGATGCTGGAGGCCAGGACCGCCAGACCGGAAGACGCGCCCGCCGCCCGGGGCTCCGAGCGGCGGCACGCGAGACACGGGCCCTGGGTGAGGCTCAGGCGGGCTGCGGCACGCGGGAGGCGTCCGGCGCCGGCCCGGTGGCGACCGCCGTCGTCGCGGTGAGCGCGGGCTGCGGCACGGGGGCGATGATGGACTCGCCCACCGTCTCTCCGTGCTGGCTCAGGTCCAGGCCTTCTTCCTCGTGCTCACGGGTGACGCGCAGCGGGACGATGCGGTCCACCACTTTGTAGAGCAGGAACGAGCCGGCGAAGGAGAACACCGACACCAGCACCAGCGCCAGCATGTGCATCATGAAGGTGCGCGTCTCGCCGTGGATGAGGCCCACGTCCTTGGCCAGCACGCCCGTGAGCACCATGCCCACCACGCCGCCCAGGCCGTGGCAGGGGAAGACGTCCAGCGTGTCGTCGACGGAGGTGCGGTTCTTGAAGTGCACCGCCGCGTTGCTCACGAAGCTGGCGACGAGGCCCACGACGAGGCTCTGCCCCACGGTGATGAAGCCGGCCGCGGGCGTCACCGCCACCAGGCCCACCACCGCGCCGATGCACGCGCCCATGGCGCTGGGCTTGCGGCCCCGCAGCCAGTCGAAGGCAATCCACCCCAGCATCGCCGCCGCGGACGCCGTGTTGGTGGTGGCGAAGGCCAGCGTGGCCAGCGACGAGGCCGACAGCGCCGAGCCCGCGTTGAAGCCGAACCAGCCGAACCACAGCATGCCCGTGCCCAGCATGACGAAGGGGACGTTGGCGGGCGTGTGCGCCGTGTTCTCCACGTGCACCTTGCGGCGGCCCAGCACCAGCGCGCCGGCCAGCGCCGCGAAGCCCGCGGACATGTGCACCACCGTGCCGCCCGCGAAGTCGAGCACGCCCCACTGCCGGAGGAAGCCCTCCGGGTGCCACGTCCAGTGCGCCAGCGGCGCGTAGATGACGAGCGTGAAGAGCACCATGAAGAGCACGTACGCCTTGAAGCGCACGCGCTCCGCGAACGCGCCGGTGATGAGCGCCGGGGTGATGATGGCGAACTTGAGCTGGAACAGCGCGAACAGCATCAAGGGGATGGTGGGCGCCAGGTCCGGGTGCGTCTCACCGCCCACGCCGCTGAACATGAAGAAGGTCCGCGGGTCGCCGATGAGCCCATGGAAGCTGTCGCCGAAGCACAGGCTGAAGCCCACCACCACCCAGAGCAGGCTGATGACCGCCATGGCGATGAAGCTCTGCAGCAGCGTGGACACCACGTTCTTCAGCCGCACCATGCCGCCGTAGAAGAAGGACAGGCCCGGCGTCATCAGCAGCACCAGCGCGGTGGCCGTGAGGATCCACGCCGTGTCCGCCGTGTTGATGGGGCCCCCGTGCTTCAACTGCGCCGCCGGTTCGACCAGCAAGCCCGCCACACCCACACCCACCAGAAGGGCCATCGCCAACCACTTCTTCATTGCGCCTCCACCTGGAAGACTGACGCAATGCAGTATGGGGCGAGCTGGGGCTAGATTCAATCCAGGCTGGGCTTATTTTGTTCCGGAGTAGGTTAAAATGGTCCGGATTTAGCCTAAATGATGGCTGTCTGGCAGGTGAGGGCTCACTTCACCTGGATGCGCCCGCCCTTGATTTCCAGGTCTTCGCCGCCCTTGAGGACCACGGTGCCCGTGTCCGTCTTCACGGCGCAGGGCCCGGAGCCCTGGATGGTGACGGAGGCCGTCTGGCTCTTGCCGAACGTCACCGACGTCTTCACGCCGCTGCACACCACGGACCACGTGTGGTCGCGCGAGTCGCGGTTGTGGTAGCGCACCGTCACCGCGGCCCACGCGGCGGACGACGTGAGCAGGGATGCAACCAGTGTCACCGCGGCGAGCTTCGTCTTCATGCCTTGTTCCCCGCGTCCGGAGCGTTGGTGCCGCGCACACTGGAGCAGGGCGTTGGTGCTTGTCCATGCCCTGCGTACAAGCTTCCCGCGCTTCGTCATGCCCGCATGAAGCTAGAACCCCTTCGCCATTCGCTTCGCGACCTCCCTCGCGGCGCGGACTGGAAGGAGCCTTTTCGAAATGTTCCTCCGCGACGTCACAGATGAAGACCTCCCCACCTTCTTTGAGCACCAGCGCGACCCGGAGGCGCTGCGCATGGCCGCATTTTCCTCGCGGGAGCGCGATGCGTTCATGACCCACTGGCGCACCAAGGTGCTCCGCCCTGAAAACGTCACCCGCACCATCGTCATGGGGCGCGTCGTCGTTGGGAACATCGGCAGTTGGGGAGAGGATGCCAGGCGCTTCGTTGGCTATTGGTTGGGCCGCGAGCATTGGGGCAAGGGCATCGCCACCCAGGCCCTCTCGGAGTTCCTGGTGCTCGAGCCCGCACGGCCGCTTCATGCGTGGGTCGCGCTCCACAACCTCGCGTCGCTCCGCGTCCTCGAGAAGTGTGGCTTCCACGCCATGCGCAGCGAGGGTCCGCATCACTCGGACGGCGTTGCCGAGGTCCTCATGAGGCTTGGTTCGACGGCGTGAGTGTGGCCCAGGCCCTCATGGCCGCCGCTCAGCCGCCCTTGGGCATGTTCAGCGCCATCGCGACCAGGGAGAGGGTCAGGTCCTCGGGCTGGTAGGGCTTGAACGGGTTCAGCGTCGTGCCGGTGGAGTCCAGGTGATCCAGGCCGGACAGCGTCACGGACTTGGAGCCGGGGATGAACGCGTCCTGCGGGAGCACCAGGCCGTCGGACTTCACGTCGTAGCGCTGGTGCATGTACTGCTCGGCGGGGAACAGCGGCGACGTGGGGTTCGCGGTGGTGGAGGCCATGCACACGGTGGGGATGCCCGGGGGCATCGGGTGCCTGGCCAGGAACGCCTTACGCGAGTCGTAGGTCAGGTCCTCTCCGGCCTGGATGCTGCCGCCCATCGCCTCGATGGCGCCGCCCACGCCGTAGCGCACGAGCGGGTTGTCCAACAGGTCCTGGGCCATGGGCGAACCGCCGTACGGCGACTGGAGGGTGACCAGGGCGCGCACGTGCTCCTGGAGCTCCGGGTACATGGACAGGGCCGCCGCGGAGTCCAGGCCGCCCTTGCTGTGGCCAATGAGCACCACCTGCTTGCCGTCCTTGGCGGCCTCGAGCACCGCCTGCCGGACGAGGGCCGCGTTGTGCTCCACGCCCATGTCCGTGTCCACGGGGACGCGGCCGACCTGGAGGCCCTGGGCCTCCAGCGCGTCCAGGTTCCGGTCGAAGTAGAGCTGCTTGGGCGCCGCTTCGGACAGCAGGCCGCCCACCGCTAGGAACACGCAGTCCTTGGCCTCGGCGGGCATCACGTTCTTGCCCGCGCGCACGGCCTGGTTGAGCTTCATGAACTCCGCGGTGGAGTCCTTGGCGGGCGGATACGCCTTCTGAATCCAGCCAATCTTGTCCGCCTCGCCCTTCCCCGGCCAGGGGATGGGGAGGCGCAGGGCGTTGACCTGCGCCAGCGCGTTCGGCCGCTGCCGCTCCGCCAGGGCGCTCGACGTGAAGCTGTCACCCTCCACCACGGCGTTGACGCCCCGCGCGGCCTTGGTCTGGACAGGCGCCTCTGGTGTGGCCCGCGTCCGCGTGGTGGGCGTGAGGCTGGAAGGACGGGTGACCTGGACCATGGAGGACCTCGGGAGGGGGAGCCGAGTTGAGGATCGGGGAGGCTTGCCTCCATTGTCGGGGCGTGGCGCCGGAAGTTGCGCCCCATTCCAAGGACGTGAGAAGGCGAGAACTCCGAGTGTGTGTCACGACGTGGCGGGGAGTGCACGCCGCCGTGGACCCGACCGCGTCATCACCGCGCGGCTCGCGAGGTCACCTGCCCATCCGCTCCTCGGGGCCCTGATGCAGGAGCGCCAAACGCCCACGGCCTCGAAGGACCGCGGAGGCGTGGTGCGCCATGGGCCGTGCGCTCAGTGTCTTGAGTCCTGTCGGGGTGCGGGCCACTCCCTCTGGTCATTATGATTTTGAGAGTGAATGTCAATTTCATATCATAGCTGGATGGCGGAAATCCGGACGGCGCGCTGGCTGACGGGGCCTGCGTGGGGAGAGGACACGATGCGTGGCGGAGTACTGAGGTCGACCAAGGGCAGCTTCTTCCGGGGGCTGGTGGCCAGCGCCGCGCTCGTCCTGGGCGCCTGTGCTGATGACGCGCCGCCCGCGCCAGAGGAGACGCCGGAGGAGGGGACGCTGTACCTGGTCCACTCCGCCGTGGAGACGAACGGCAACCGGGTGAACTACTTCAGCCTGGTGGAGTCCCTGGCGGAGGCGCGCACGCTGGACTACGCGCGCTCGCTGGAGGTGCCGGGCCGTCCCCGACTGTACGCCGCCAGGGGCGTGGGCTTCTTCGCCATTGGCGCGGGCGAGTCGCCCACCATTACTCGCTATGAGGTGCGTGACGGCGCGCTGGTGCCAGGGGCGAGCCTTTCGTTCCAGAACCTGGGGGTCCGCGCGATGGGCGCCCGGGCGGTGCTCTTCGTGAGCGACACGAAGGCGTACTACTTGGAGCGGGCTTCGTGAGCGCGGGGGCGCGCCGTCGCCCTGGGGTGACCTGGCTGCTGGCGGCCGTGCTTGGCGCGCCGCTGGCGGCGCTGCTCGTCTCCCTGGCGCTGCCCGCGGTCGTGCCCGCCTCGTCGGACGTTCGCTACCTCGTGGCCTGCATCGCCGTCATCCCGTTGATGGCGGTCGCGCCCTGCGCCGCGCTCCTGTCGCGGACGGAGGCCCGCGCGTGGGCGGGCATCGGGGTGACGAGCGCGGCGGCGCTGCTCGTCCTCTGGAGGTCATTTTCATGAGGCTCAAGTCCGAGACATATCGCCTCCTCTGGGAGGCGCATGCGTGGGCGGGCGCCGTGGCCTCCGTGCTGCTGGTGGGCATGTTCCTGCTCGGGGCGGTGTCCCTGTTCCGCCACGAGCTGATGCCCTGGCAGGAGCCGCGCTTGAGGGCGCCCGTGGCCGCCGACGAGGCGCGGACGCTGGCCACGCTCCAGGCGTGGCTGGACGCGCATGTGGCCAGGGGCGGGGCCGCCCACCTGGATGTGGACCTGCCCGCGCCCCACTCGCCATGGCTCCGGCTGGAGTGGCGGGAGCAGGGCGGCGCGCGGAGCGCCGTGTGGCTCAACCCGGGCTCGGGGGAGCATGCGCCGGAGCGCAGTGACCTGGGCTACTTCCTGTTCCTGGCGCACTTCCTCTACCCGCTGCCGGGCGGCATGTTGATTTCGGGTCTGGTGGCCCTCGTGCTGCTGCTGGTGGTGGGCACGGGGCTGGTCCTTCAGGTGGGCCGCTTCCGCAGGGAGCTGGTGCGCTTCCGCCCCCACGAGGCGCTGCGCACGATGTGGGGCGACCTGCACAAGGTGCTCGGCAGCATCGGCCTGCCCTTCCAGGCGGTCATGGCCTGGACGGCGGCCATCATCTGCATCAACGCCGCGGTGCTCCAGCCGGTGGTGGTGCGAACGGCCTTCGACGGCAACCTGGAGGCGGGGCTGGCGACGCTCGGCTATCCCCGGGGTGGCAAGGCCGCCGGGCAGCGCGCCGAGGCGCCCCAGGTGGCCACGGTGCTGGCCCAGGCCCGCGCGGCGCTGCCGGAGGTGAGCCACTACCGCTTCTCCATGCGCAACGTGGGGGACGCGTCGGCCTATGTCGACGTGCGTGGACACGCCCGCCAGGGGCTCCACGAGTTCACGACCGTGCGCGTGTCCCGCCAGGGCGAGCTGCTGCACGTTCGCGACGCTGGCGGGCCCGGGGCCACGGCCCGGCTGCTCGAGGCGGCTTACGTGCTCCACTCCGGGCTCTACGCGGGCATGGGCCTGCGGCTGGCCTATGCGCTGCTGGGCATCTTCAGCGCGCTGTGTGTCGTGACGGGCAACCTGGTGTGGCTGGAGCGGCGCGCGCGGAGCATGCGCCGCGTGGACGTCCTCCTGGCGCGCGTCACGGCCGGGGGCTGCGGTGGCGCCGCGCTCTCGCTCGCCGCAATCTTCCTGGCCAACCAGTTGCTGCCGGACGCGCTGCCGCGCCGGGTGCAGTGGGAGCACGGCATCTTCTTCGGGAGCTGGTGCGCCTGCGTGCTGGGGGCGCTCGTGTACCCGCGCGCGCGGGGCTGGGCGCAGCAGTTGCTGGCCGTCTCTGGCGGCATCCTGGTCCTGCTGCCTTGGCTGGACGCCTGGCTCAACGCGCGGCACGTGTTCGACCCGGCCGGCTCGCCCTATGTGTTCTGCGCGGACGTGGCGCTGGCCGTGCTGGGCGCGCTGTTCCTGGTGTCGGCCTGGGCCATCGGGCGCATCGCTCCGCGCGACCCTCGGGATGCCCGGCTGCCGCTGTCGATACCGGCGCACGAGGGCAGGTGAATGTCCTCGCCCCCGTCGCGCGCCTCACCTCTCACTCGACTCATGCAGGGCCTCATGTCTCTCCCCGTCGACGCCCCCGCTCGTGCGTGGCTCCTCCTTCGCCGTCATTCGGGGTGGCGTGCCCTGGGCATGCTGGCCCTGAGCGTGGCGGCGCCGGCCGCGGCGCGGGAGGCCGCGCCAGCGCCCGCGGCGGAGGCGCGGCCGGTGACGGGGGACATCGGGGGGCAGGTGTCCGCGTGCGAGGGCGGTGACCTGGCGCAGGCCGAGGTGCTGTTGCTGGCGCCAGACGGAGGCACCCGGACGCCTCGCGTGGACGCGCGGCGTCGCTTCCAGGTGACGGGGCTTGGGCCGGGTGTCTACGAGCTGCACGCCTATGTCCCAGGCTGCGAGCCGCAGGCCTACCGCGTCCAGGTGGCCGCGGGGCAGCGCACCGAGGTGGACGCGGTGCTCGGCGAGAGCGTCAGCCTGGAGACGACCATCGAGGTGACGGGCCGGCAGCTCAGCAAGGGCGAGGAGCGCCTCCTGTCGGCCGAGGCCGTCCGGGTGGTGGAGCTCAAGCAGGCCCGCCAGCAGACGGCGGACCTGGGCGAGGTGCTCAGCCGCAACAGCGGCGTCAGCGTGCAGCGCAACGGCGGCCTGGGCTCCGCGAGTCGCTTCTCGCTCAATGGCTTCTCTGGCGAGCAGGTCCGCTTCTTCCTGGACGGCGTGCCGCTGGACCTGGCGGGCTTTGGGCTGGGGCTCGCCAACGTGCCCGTCAACCTCCTGAAGCGCGTGGAGGTCTACCGGGGCGTGGTGCCGGTGCGCTTCGGCGCGGATGCGCTGGGCGGCGCGGTCAACCTGGTGTCGTCGGATGGGGATGAGCCCAGCGGGACCTCCGTCTCCCTGCAGGCTGGCTCCTTCGGGACGTACCGGGGCGCCGTGTCGGGGCAGTACACGCTAGGCGCCAGCGGGCTCTTCGTGAAGGGGCACGCCTTCGGCGACCTGGCGCGGAACGACTACACCGTGGACGTGCAGGTGGCCGACGAACGCGGGCGGCTGCGGGACGTGCGCGTGCCCCGCTTCCATGACGGCTTCGTCGCGGGGGGCGCCGGCCTGGAGGTCGGCGTGGCCCAGCAGCCCTACGCGGAGCGGCTCAGCCTCCGCGTGTTCGGCACGCGCTCCCGCAAGGAATTGCAGCACAACGTCGTGATGACGGTGCCCTACGGCGAGGCCCGCAGCGGCGAGTCGAGCCACGGGGCCCTGGCGACGTGGGCCCAGGGCGGGCTGCTGGGTGGCAAGCTGCGCCTGGACGCGGTGGGCGGCTACAGCCGGCGCGACACGAACTTCCGGGACCTGGCGCAGGTCGTCTACGACTGGTACGGCGACCCGGGCGTGGAGCGGCGTCAGCCGGGCGAGCTGGGCCTCACCCCCGCGGACCAGGTGCTCTGGCAGCACAGCGTGCTGGCCCGCATTCACGCGGACTACGAGGTGTCCCAGGCCCAGCGCTTCCGCCTCTCGCTGTCGCCCACCTTCGTGACGCGGCAGGGGCAGGACCGGCTCAAGGTGGGCACGGACCAGAGGGACCCACTCAGCGCGCAGCGGGACCTGCTCACGCTGGTGGGCGGGCTGGAGCACGAGCTGGCGGTGAGCGACGGCCGGCTCAAGAACGTGGCCTTCGTGAAGGGCTACGTCATGCGCTCGAACTCGGAGGAGGTGCTCCCGGGCAGCGTCTTCCGGCGCAATGACCAGGCCAACGAGCGGCTGGGCGTGGGCGACAGCCTGCGCCTGTTCCTCCCGTACGGGCTGCTGGCGAAGGCGTCGTATGAGTTCGCAACGCGCCTGCCCGGCCCGGATGAGCTGTTCGGAGACGGCGTGCTGGTGCTGTCGAACCTGGGGCTGCGGCCCGAGCTGAGCCACAACGCCAACCTGGAGCTCTCCCTGGATGACTGGCGCACCGGGGCCGGGCGCTTCCGCGGGAGCGTGGGCGGCTTCGCCCGCTTCGCCGACCAGCTCATCGTGCTCCTGGGCAACGACGCCTCCTTGAGCTACCAGAACGTGTACGCGGCGCGCTCGGTGGGCGTGGAGGCCGCCGCCGGGTGGACCAGCCCCGGTGACTGGCTGGCGCTGGACGCCAACGCCACCTGGCAGGACTTCCGCAACGCGGGCGGCGGCGGGGCCTTCGAGGCCTTCAAGGGCGACCGCATCCCCAACCGCCCCTGGCTCTTCGCCAACGCCTCCGCCCGCTTGCAGCGCCGCGCGCTCCTGCAGGCCAGCGACGCCGCGGCGCTCAGCTTCACCTCGCGCTACGTGCACGGCTTCTACCGGGGCTGGGAGAGCCAGGGCCTGCGGGAGTACAAGCAGGACGTGGACGCGCAGCTCATCCACTCGGTGGCGCTGTCCTACCAGCGGGAGGGCTCGCCCGCGCTGGGCGGGACGCTGGAGGTGTTCAACCTCACCAACGCCCGCGCCTACGACTTCTTCGGCGTCCAGCGCCCCGGCCGGGCGCTGACCTTCAAGGTGACGGCGGACTTCTGAGGCCGTCCGCCCCGAGGAGGGGCTCCCCCGCCCAGTCGGGCACGGAGGAGGGCCGTGCGCGTCAGCCGTGGGCGAGCGGGTTGGCAGGGTGGCGTTGGGGTGCAGCGCGTGGCACAGGCGCGGTCGGCGATGCTGTTGCCCAGCATGCCCGTGGCGCTGCGGGTGATGGAGGCGGGGTCCACCTTCATCCAGCCGAAGGCGCCCGGCCGCGCGGCGAACACGTACGAGGTGCCGCTGCCCAGGTCGACGCGCGGCTTCCCCTCGCCATGCGGGTTGGCTTGGCGCATTTCCTCGAAGCACCACTGGGCCAGCAGCTGCCGGTTGGCCTCGCGCCAGGCGGCGGGGCCTCCGTCGACGAGTGCCGGCATGGGGTGGTCGACATTCAATGAATTACCTGCCGCGGACAATCCCTCTCGTGAGCCCGCCAGTATTGATGACGGGCGGTGGGGTCAGCGGGGTGGCATGCCCGGCTCCGGTCGTTGGTGAAGGGGCATATAGCCGCAGTCGCGATGGCGGATGTGCCGCGAGCGCGTCACAGAATCCGGCGGCACGCTACGACCTGGGCCTGAAACTTCGTCGTCAAGTCGGCGACAAGAGATGGCCTCTCTGTCAAGAGGACCGACGCTGTCTCTCCGCCGATGCCGTGCGGAGGGCGTTGGGGCGCTGTGTCAGGACAGGCAGCGTGACGTCTGGGGTTGAGGGAGGACAGGAGGGCGCCGTTCCCGTCAGCCGTCGAGCTGACATTGCCGAAGCAGCCACCGTGCTCAGCAACGCCTGGCATGGCCCCAGCGCCACTTCGCACGAAAAGTTGACCCCACAACCCAGCACACCATGTTGACAGCGCCCATGTCGGGCTCCCACGAGGAACGTTCATGTCAAATCGACTCTCAAGATGGCTCATCGCGCCCGCCGCCGCATTGCGCGCCGGTTTGGTGATGGGGCTGGCCGCCAGCACCCTCGGCGCTTGTGGCGACAGCGACCCGCCGCCCGCCTCGCCGCCGGTGGCCCGCGACGTCACCCTTGAGACGGTGGAAGACACGCCCCTCGAGGTGAGCCTGTCGGCCAGCGGCAACGGGGCGCTCACCTTCACCATCGTCGATGCGCCGGACCATGGAACGTTGAGTGAGGTCAGCGCCAATGGCGTCCTCACCTACACCCCCGGCGCCGACTACCATGGCGAAGATGCGCTCATCTTCCGCGCCACTGACGGCCAGGGCCAAAGCGCCCAGGCCACGGTGATCCTCACCATCACCCCAGTGAATGACGCGCCCACGCTCTCCGCGGTGGCCGACCAGCGCATCCCCGCGGGCAGCTCGACGGGCGACCTGGCCTTCACCGTGGGCGACGTGGAGACCGCCGCTGACGGCCTCACGGTCACCGCCACGTCCTCCAACACGGAGCTGGTGCCCAACGACCCCAGCAACCTCGTCCTCGGGGGCTCCGGCTCCAGCCGCACCCTCTCCGTTGTCCCCGCCGCCAGCGCCAGCGGCTCCACCACCATCACCCTCTCGGTGAGTGATGGCGCCGACACCACCTCCATCGCCTTCACGGTCGACGTCACCCGCCTGGCGAGCCTCTACTGGATGACTGCCTCCGGTTCGCTGTGGAGGGTTGACGTGAACGGCACGAATGCCATTGAGCTCGCGACGGGCATCAGCGGGGCCTCTTCCGTCGCAACCGACCCGGTCACCCGGACCCTCTTCTACACGCGCGACAGCGCAATCGTTCGAGCGGACAGTGATGGGGCGAACCCGGTCGATGTCGTGGCGAACGGAGGCTACCCCAGCGGGCTGGCGGTCGATTCGACGAACCGCAAGCTGTACTGGTCCGACTTCAACGGAAGCCGGGTCATGCGCGCCGAGCTGGATGGCAGCAATCCCACGCAGATCGTCGGAGGCATCGACAGCCCGTCTGCCATCGCGTTCGATGTCCCGAACGACAAGGCATATGTCATTACCTACAACAACACCCGGCTCGTGCGCTTCAACCTGGATGGCACCAACCTGGAGACCGTCGCTTCAAACCTGGGCGGATTGGGCGTGGGCCTGGCGGTCGATTCGAGCGGGGGGAAGCTGTACTACTCGACCCGCGGCAACAGCATCTATGTCGCCAACCTGGACGGCTCCAGCGTCACCCCCCTGGTGGCCAACCAGACCACCGTGCATGGGATTGCCATCGATGTCTCGGCCGGGCGGCTGTATTGGGCGGATTGGCTGGGGACCGCGCTCCGGAGCGCCAATCTGGCTGACGGCGGAGATATCCAGGACGTGAACGCGGGCAGCGCCAGGAACCTGGGGCTGACCTGGATGCCCGCGCCGTAGCCTGGCGCCGGTGGGCGGTCGCTCAGGGCACGAAGTCCACCGGGGGGATTGGGGTGGCGTTGTAGACGACCACGTGCCCCTTCTCCTCGAAGTAGTTGACGTTTTCGCTGAGGGGGACGGGCGTGGGGCCGCTCGCGACGGTGATGAGCGCGCCGATGGGCGCGAAGGGCTCCAGGCAGCGCCAGGGTTGAGGGGCGAGCGTGGGGTGCTGCGGACAGGGCCCTGGCATGGCGTACATGTGTTCGCAGAGCGCGGGCGGCTGGTTCCAGCCGCAGCCGCACGCGAGGTTCACCAGGGGGACGGGGGTCCACGACGGTGCATGCCCCAGGGCGCACGTGCTCCGGAGCCAGAGGGGGTAGGGGCCCGCGTGATTGATGCACGGAGCGAGCGCTCCGCAGATGCCGCACACGGAGACGTGCTGGGCCGCGGTCGGCGCTCCACCACAGGTGCCGCACCCGGGGGCCGCCGGAGCGCCCCAGTGGAGCTGGTTGCAGGCGGTGTTCGCGCAGACGACCACCGGCCTGGGAACGGCTGGCGCCAAGGGGTGGGTCAAACAGGGGCTCGCGCCCGAGCAGGCCTGGCACACCCAGTGGAGCTGGAGCTTCGGGTGCGCGCACTTGTGATAGGTCGTCACCGGATTCGCGCACCGTGAGCAGGCGCCCGTCGCCGACCGGGTCGCGCCGCAGGTCCCGCACCACCGTGTCTCGGTGGCCCGCTGACAGTATCCCGCGACACCGGATTGATTGTCGGGATGGTCATCGCAGTAGAGCTGTCCATCGTGGATGCGCGCCGTCGAGTCACACCTCGCGCCGTCGACGTTGAGGACGGGGCCATTGGGAGCGGGGGCGCACACCGCGCCGCCGCCAATGGAGCTGCCCCACGAGGGGATGAGGTGGACCTGGACCTTCGGCTCGTCTTTCACCGCGCGGTTCGTGTAGAAGTCGTGGAGCCTGCTTATGTTGTGGTCGAGGCACACCTCGATGCCGAAGGTGATGCCGTCGATGGTCACCACGGAGCCCCCTCCGAGCCCGGAGGCGGTGACCTCCGTGTTCACGTTGGGTCTGGCCCCCAGCGTGTCCCGGGAGCCGCTCGTAGGCAGGGCAAGGCGGTTGGGGTCGTTGTGAACCTGGATGAGTCGGCCGCTCCCGTCCACGGTGTTGAAGTTGGCGTTGGCGAAGTTCGGCCCGAGGAAGTCGATCCAGGAGATGTTCTCCTTGTCGACCAGGGCGCTCTTCAGCCCGCGTTCACCGACGTGGGGCGCCGGCCAGCCCTTCTGCATGAGGGCCACGTTGAACACCTCCGTGGCCTGCGGCTCGAGGAGCTCCGCCTTGCCCGCGACGAACAGCTTGTTGCCCGCGAGCGTGAGCTCGTATCGCCCCGGCGCGAGCTGTGTGCAGGTCTCGATGTCGTCATCGGTGCCCGCCGCGTCCGTGATGCTCCAGCGCGCCGTGGGGGCGACGTTGTTCTGAATCCAATCGCAGACCCTGGAGGCGACGACCAGCTTCGTCTTGGGAGGTGTCGGGTCGCTCGACTCAATCCACACCCGGGGCTGGGCGAGCACCGCCGGCGCCGGAATCAGGGCGGGCTTGCCTTGGAGCGTGAGCTTGTATTGGTTGAGCCCGTCATCCACGACGGCCTGGATGGCCGCCGTGACGAGGCCCTGCTCGACCTCCCACGCCGGGTCTGGCTTCGTCGCCGCGCCGGTGACGGTGAGCACGGTGTCGGCGCCCGTCTCGTCGACTTCGGAGATTGTCACCGCGTGCTTCACGGGGTCCTTGTGGGCGAGCCGCGGGCCGCCCGGCTCGCCGTGCGGCAGGTATCCGATGGCGGTGCCGAAGACGAAGAGCCAGTCGGCGTAGTCGACCTTGTCCGTCTCCTCTCGCATCGTGTGGACGATGGATGAGAGCTTGTCGACGGGGTAGCCGCCCTTCTGTCCGCGGAAATAGAACTCGGGCGCCATGAAGACCTTGAGGACGTCCTCCGAGGGGTCGACGTTCGGCGCGGCGAGCTGGATGGCCTCCTTCATGGCGTCGCAGCGCGTGGTGATGTCGGTGTCGTCGTCGACATCCCCGAGGTACGCGCCCGCCTGGGTGCCCGGCTTGACGTTGAACGCGACGAACTGCACCTGCTGGTAGTTGAACGCGCGCACCAGCGTGGGCATCACCGCGACGGCCAGCCCCAGCTCCTCGTCCTCTCCGCTGTGCGCTTGGAGCTGCACGCGGTAGGGCATCCTGGCGCGGTCGACTTCGGACCGGTCCCACCGCTTGCGCGGGTCGTTCAGCAGGTCGTACTGCCGCTGTGTCCGGAGCGTGTCCTCGGAGAGCGGCGCGAAGAAGACGCGCTGGTCGTCCTTGTCCCAGATGCTGAGCTGCCCGCGGACGAGCTTGTCGTTGTCGCCATCGAGCGTCCACTTGACGATGAGGGAGGCGTCGTCGAGCGGCGCGGTGGGTTCGTGCTTCCAGCGCGGGCTCCACGGCTCGATGAGGAGCCGCGCCTTGTCGTCCGCGTCGTCCTGGTAGTAGCGGACGAGCACGTTGTACGGGGCCGGGCCCGGGCCGACGTAGACGTCGGACACGCCCGCCTTCCGCAGGACGCCCTTCGTCGCTTCGCTCTTCCCCTGCCAGTCAGGGGCCTGCTGGGCGTCGGCGGGCGGGCGCTTGTCCACGACCACCTGGAAGCTCCGCCGCTGGAAGAGGTGCGTGGTGCCCGGCTCGTCCAGGGTATCGCAGGGCACCTCCACCCACTCCTTCGGCTGGGTCAGCACCACGGGCTCGGAGCGGCGGACGTCGTAGTACCGCGTCGCGTGGACCTCGAAGTCGACCTTGCTCGCGCGGGCCGACACGCCCTCGAGCTGATACTCGACCTCACAGGTGTCCGTGCCGGGCTTGAACCAGCGGGTGAGCTGGGTGATGGAGACGGCGGGGACGGGGCGCCTGCGCTTGACCTTGATGGTGTGCGCCTTCTCCAGCTCCAGCGCGGGCGCGGGCTGCCACGGCACGGGCTTGTAGATGACCTTCGTCGTGCCGAGGTCCGGGTCAAGCTCGGACTGGAGCGGGTCGGCGTCCACCTTGGCGCACCCCACGAGCTCGACGAGCGCGCGGTTGATCTCCGCGGGGACGCGGGTGCCCCAGTTGTAGAGGGCGACCTCATCGAGCTTTCCCGTGAGGTCATGCTCGTCGAGAAGCGCGCCGAGCGTCTTCTTTCCGAGCGGGAGCTCATGCTTGGGGGCGCGTGCATCGAAGACCTTGCTCATGACCGCCTCACCTCACGCCGTGGTCATTTCCACGAACTCGTACACCTCGGGCTCGCCGTCGTCCGGGAGCTCGAGTGAGACCACCTCGCACCGCGTCGCGGGGCCGCTGGCCTGGGGGATGTCGTCTATCTTCATGGGCTCGCCCGCGGTCTCGAAGGACTTCGGGTCCGCGCCCTCTGGCCATTGGACGGTGAGCCGGGCCTGGTCGAGCCGCTGGGGGTCGGCGCCCGGCACGTCATGCACCACGTCGAACGTGAGCCACGAGAGCCGCTCCACGTAGAAGGTGAAGCAGTGCGCGCCGCGCGGGAGGTCGACGGTGGCCGCATCCAGGAGCTGCTTCGCGGGGTCGAAGAGCCGGTGTGGCGCGTCGTCGCCGAAGGTGAGCGTGAGGGCGTAGGCGTTGGGCTCCAGCGGCTCGCCCTGCCACCGGGCGCGTCCGTCACCGTCGGTGGGCTGCTCGAACTCCAGGTCGCCGAGCTGGACGCGCACGCCGGGCACCCCGGCGTCATCGTGCTTGAGGCGCAGCAGGACCTCGGGCCTGGCCAGGACGGGCACGGGAATCACGAGCACCGGGCACGTCTGCGCGGGGACCCGCAGGTGCTCCTCCGCGGGCTTCCCGAAGATACCCTCCGGGTCCGGCAGATCGACGGCGGTGACGTTGTACTCCCCTGGGTTGCAGGGCAGGAAGCGGGCGATTCCATCCGCGTCGGTGCGCTCCTGCCGGTCGATGCGGACGTCGGAGCGGCGGTAGCGGGGCGGCTTTTTCTTGCCGACCCGCTCCTCCGTGTACATCCGCCCAATCCCTGAGATGGCTCCGGCCGCGCCCTGGATGCCCTCGCCGTCATCCTCCCGGTACACGATGAGCAGCAGCCCCGTGTTCATGAAGGGGCAGGGCATGACCGCCTGCCCCAGGAACCGCTTCGCGGCCTGCTGCGCCACACGTTTGGCGGCCTCGAAGTTCACGGGAGCCCCTTGCCCTTGCCGGAGGAGGCCTCCAGCCGCGCATAGACAGCATCCATCCGCACGGAGGGCGGGAGGTCGGGGTCGCGCAGGAGGCGGCCCATCCAACGCGTCCTGGCCGCGTCCTCGAAGCCGGGGCCCAGCTCGTGCAGCAGGAAGACGTAGCGGGAGACCTCACCGCCTCCCGTGAGCCCGAGGCGGCCCGCGCGGGCAATGCCATCCGTGATGAGCGCGCGCATCGGTTGACGCTCAAGGACCCGCGCATCCCCGGGGAAGACCTCGGGGAGGGCGCTGAGGAGTTCCTCGATGAAGTGCTCTTGGGCTGGTGCGTCAAGGGCCTCCAGCTGCGCGTGTCGGATGACGAGCATCCTTGAATAAGAACGGCAGGGTATTCGAGTGTCAATCCTGCTCAAGACATTCTGGCGCTGCCAGCAGTTGCGCGGCCATCAGGGCAATCCACGATGACTCCGAACACGAGCGCATACGGCTTCGGGATGACATCCATGAACCACGCCGCGCCGAGCCTTTGCCACCCTGTTGCCACCGTGGTGGCAGCAGGGAATCGCTTGCCCGCAGTGGCAGGCGCAACGCGCTACGTCGCACGCGGCGGACCGAACCACCGGGTCAGCGCTTCACGCAGCCCCTGGTCCGTGCCCTCTCCGACCCACGCGACGTGTCCGTCCGGTCGAATCAGCACCGCAACGGGCGCGGTGACCGCGCCGAGCACCGGGAGCTCCCACTCCCCCGTGTAGCGAGCAGCGACCCGCCGAACCCGGTCCGCCCAGGGCGTGACGTCGAGCGTGCCGGGCTCGCCCAGGTTGAGCAGCACGGGCCGCGCGTCGTGCAACAGGTGGAACACGCGCCGCGGGCCGTCGGCGGTGACCAGGTCGAGGTCCGGCACGCGGCGCCCGAGCAGCGGGTGTCCATTGCCCAGGTCGTAGTGGACGTCCAGCCCCGACATCATCGCCGCGTACTGCTTGCGTGGCCCGTCCATCCGCAGCAGCTCCGCCAGCGTCTCGCGCACGGCGTCCATCCGCGCGTCACCGCGGCTCAGCGCGGTCTGCGCCATCGTCTTGCGCAGCGCACGGGCCGCGACGGGGTGCCGCTCGGCCTGGTACGTGTCGAGCAGGTCCTCCGGCGAGACGCCGCGCACGACCTGGGCCAGCTTCCATCCCAGGTTCACGGCGTCCTGCACGCCAAGGTTGAGCCCCTGTCCGCCCATCGGCGAGTGCACGTGGGCCGCGTCGCCGGCCAGGAGCACCCGCCGCTCGCGGTAGGACGCCGCCTGCCGCGTCATGTCGGTGAACCGCGAGAGGGACGTGGCGCCGCGCAGGCCGTAGTCCGTCCCGTAGAGCGCGACGAGCCCCTCGCGCAGCCCCTCCAGGGTCGGCGCGTCGCCCGTGCCGACCCGCTCCTCTCTCAGCACGACGCCCACGCGCCCGCCCTCCAGCGGGCCCATGGCGTAGGTGCCCTTCTCGTCCCGGCGGATGCCGAACGTGGGTGCTCCGGTCAGCTCGACCTCGGCGATGAGGTAGCTGATGGACGCGTCCCACCCCGGGAACTCGATGCCAGCCGCCTTGCGGATGAGGCTGCGACCCCCGTCGCACCCGACGAGGTACTTCCCCCGGAGCGCACGGCCGTCGGACAGCGCGACGTCGACGCCGGTGTCGTCCTGCGCGAAGCCCGTCACCTTGCACCCACGGTAGATGGGCACCGCCAGCTCGCCCACCCACTCCGCCAGGATGCGCTCGAAGCGCTCCTGCGAGAGCGCGAGCCCATGGTTGTGACGCGTCGGGAAGTCGCTGAGGTCCAGAGGCGCCTGCCCGAACGCGACGTTCTGGACCGCTTGCCCTTGCGAGACGAAGCGCTCGACGACCCCTCGCTGAGCGAGCACCTCCAGGCTGCGCGCGTGCAGGCCGCGCGAGCGCGAGCCGAGGAGTTCCTGACTGGCGCGCCGCTCGACGATGGCCACGTCCACCTGCGCCAACGCCAGCTCCGCCGCCAGCATCAGCCCGGTCGGGCCCCCTCCCGCAATCACCACCGCGTGCTGTGTCACCACGTCCGTGTGCATCACTCGGCCCTCCCGCTCTTGGAGCGAAACGGGTGATGGTGGAGCACGACCGGGGGGGCTTGCGGCAACACCCGGGGTCTGGCATCTGCTGACTCAAGCTTCGCCATCAGCGTCTCTCCGCGTATCTCCAGGTCAAGCGAGAGGCTCTGCACGGAGGCCAGAGGCTGAAACGCCACGAGAGACTCACTCCACCATCGGCAAGACCCTTTGCCCATACGAGCGAGCCGTCGTGGCGCATGCATCCAAGAGTGTGACCAGCATGATGGGGATAGACTCATGAATACGCATACGAACCCGAGGCGGTGGCCGCCTCCGCCGGAAGTGGCGCAGCAGCTCAACCAGGACCGCGAGCGTTTCCGCAGGTGTCTTGACTACATGCGAGAGCACGCGCCAGGCGAGGTCGAGGGCGTTTACGGCCCCGACAGCGTGACCTGGGTGCTCTATCGCGAGCCGGTGGTCCTCCTCGGCGGACTGCGCGCCATCCTGCTGCAGCTCGCCCATCCGGCAGTGGCCTACGGTATCTCCCAGAACAGCAACTTCCGGAATGACCTGCTCGGCCGCGCACGACGCACCTATACGGCGATGTACCAGCTCACGTTTGGTGGCCTCTCGGAAGCGACGGGTGCCGCGAAGCGGATCCACAGCGTGCACAGCCGCGTCTACGGCGCACTTCCGGACGACCCCGGCCCGCGGGGCTCCGGCACCTATCGCGCGAACGACCCATCGCTGCTGCGTTGGGTGCACGCCACCCTCATCGACACCGCCATGCTGATCTTCGACACCTTCGTGCGGCCGCTCAGCGTCGAGGAGAAGCGCCGCTACTATCAGGAGACGCTGCGCGCCGCGGCGTGCTTCGGAATCCCGCCGGAGCAGGTGCCGCCCACGCTCGAGGACTTCTACGAGTGGTACAACGGAGAGCTGGTGGGGGAGCGGCTGCGCGTGGGGGACACGGCGCTTGAGCTGGCGGGCCTGCTCTTCAATTCGCCGTTCACCCAGGGACAGTTCGATGAGGTGCTCACCGCCGGCCTCCTGCCGGAGCGCTGGCGCGAGGCGTACAGGCTGCCTTGGGGGCCGGGACAGCGGCTCACGTGGAGGCTCCTGAAGGGCTCGATGCGTCGGGGAATCCACCTCACCCCGCCAAAGCTCCGCTACGTCACGGCCTGGCATCAGGCCCAGATGCGGCTGGCCATGGCTCGGGGAGAGCGGCCGACGCTCATGGCCCGGGTGCTGAACACCATCGACTCCTACGTCGACGTGCCGTTCAGCATCCGGCCAGTCGCGGCGAAGGCCCCAGTGGACAAGGATTGAGAAAGGATTTGGGGGCTCCGTAAGTAAGCGCTCAGGGGGCAGTTGAAGCAGGAGCAGGCCATCAGCCGACGGGAGGCTTGTCGCTCGTTGACGCTGCGTGGGACATGGGACACGGCCTGTCGTGGCCGAGGTCGACCCCAAGGATGTGGGCATCGCGGAGCTCGAGCGTCAGGTCGAGGAGCTGACTCGACTGGTGTAGGCGTTGCGGGTGTGCACCACGCCCGCCTCCTCGCCCCAGCGCAACGGCATGGCCGAGTCTTTCGTGAAGACCTTCAAACGCGACTACGTCTACGTCAACGAACTGGGCTCGGCCGCACATGTCCTCGCCCAACTACCCGTCTGGTTCGACGACGACAACCGTTGCCACCCGCACCGCGGGCTGAAGATGAAGGCACCTCGCGAGCTCCGTGCTGTCAACTCTCACCCCCTGCGCAGTCCGATTTGATGGGGGCAACTCCAAGCGTTCTGCGCCCCATCAGGCACTTTGGCTGCGACGATGTCCCCACTTCCGCCGGCACCCCGCCGGCCACCCCCTTGAGGCACCTGACATGTTCCGACTGGAGTGTGAATGGCACGATGCGCAGGCCACCGACCGCTCGGGCTTCGACCTGGGGCACATGACTTTCACGAGCAATACGGGGACCTGCACCTCCAAGGGCAGGTCCCCGGACCAGTCCATGATGCTCGCCATTTCGTTCGTGGGGCTGCTCGAGGGGCTCCAGGCGCTGGTGGCAGGCGGCGCGAAGGAGCACCTCTTCGTGGGGGCTGACTCGTCGTTCAGCCTGAGCTTCAAGCAGGGAAAGAAGGGCCACATCGCCATCCAGTGCGGCACGGTGTCGTTGGGCGAGGTGGAGTCCCTCGAGCTGTGCCGTGCCGTCCTGGAGGGCGTGGAATCCTTCATGACCCGGCCCGAAAGTGCCCTCCCTCCTGACGATGCGGCGCGAGGGGACCTGGAGATGACTCTGAGGGCGTTCCGAGTAACCGTCCCAGGGATGTGAGCGGGCCTGGCCCCCACCGACGGGAGTGGGTGGGGCCCGGGTGGCGCTCATTCGCGGCTAACGCTCCTTGGGCTTGCCCCGATTTGGCGGCTCTCCATCACTTTGTGTGATCTCACTCGGAAGAGCAGTCAGACGCAGCAGGGCGCCATTGGCGCCAATCTCCCTGGGAAGCCCGGATTTCAAGCCGGACTCTCTACCGTCTTTGACGACGACAGGCTCGCTCCCTCGGAGTCCGCGCACCTGAACAGCACCTTTCGTGAATCCGCCCTGTGCCACGCGTCACACAAAGTGCGGGAGTGCCAAATCGGGGCAAGCCCAGTCTTGCTTTGCCTCGACTCGGTACGCGCGCCTACCGATGACCAGAATCCCGCGCTCCGCGATGACCGCCAACAGCGGTGTGGAGCAATCAGCTTCACGCCGCGCTCGTCCCCGAGCCGCTCATCGAGTTTGTCGCTGTCGTAGGCATTGCCTCCGATGGGCCGCTCTGGGAGTTCATCAAGGAGTCCTTCGTCGAACGCGGCCTCGATGACTTTGACCTCGTGGGGCGAAGCGCTTGCGATGCCAATAGAGAGAGGAAGACCAGTGCTGTCGATAGCTGCCACGACCTTGGTCTCCTTCCCGCGCTTCGTCTTTCCGACGCAGGGCCCCCTTTTTTCGTGCCCAAGAAGGACGCGTCCGCGAAGCCATCTTCCAGGTCGAAGCCGCCGCGCTCCTTCAGGTCGCTGGCCAGCTCTCGCAGCACCTTGCGGAAGGTGCCGTCCTTCACCCAGCTTTGAAACCACCGGTGGCACGTCTGGTAGGGCGGATACTTCCTGGCCAGCTCGCTCCATTGCGCCCCGGTGCGCAGCACCGACAGAATGCCGTTCCAGAGGGGGCGAGCGTCCGTCAGGTCCAAGCTCTGGGTTCGATCTCATCTGTTGCGGAGTGTCGAGCTCCGGCAGAAAACTGATCAGATTTCAACGGGTTGCCTCGAGCAATTTCGAGACCGGATCTAAAGGAGGTCGCCATCAGCATCTCCTGGGTGGTAATTGATGTTTGGGTGTGGTTTGATGTGCCATATTGCTTGTGTCTTGAATTTGGTTCGAAGTGAGGACTCAAAGGCAATCATGGTCATTTCCAGGCAACGGCTCTGCCGGACGAACTTCCTCCTTGCAGTCCTCCTTTGGGTGTCCGGTTGTCTGCCGACGACGGACACCCCTGTTCCCGAGGCCCCTGAGTCCGCATCTCACGCTCGCGACTCCTCCTCGCAGCTCAAGCCCCATCCTGTGAGCCTGGAGCGGAGTGGTCTGGCATCCCTATCGCGTATCCGCGACTGGGTGGGTAAGGCGAAGGACTTGAGTGACTACGTCAAAGACTACAACCGGTGCGCGAGCCAGGGCTTCAACAAGCCTGGCTGTTCGGCAAAGGATATGGTCTGGAGTGGTCTCTGCATGGTGTTGGATTGGCAGATGAGTGATATGCTTTCGTTGGATATCGGAATTCCATATGGCGAACTGTGCCTGGGGGGAGCGACGCTCAAATGCTGCAAGTACGAACCAGCCACAGATACGTCCTGTCACAGCGCCTTCAACTCAGAAGCGCCCATCAACTGCGAGGGGAATCCCTACTACACCTCTGCGGAGTCCTATGGACCGTGCCTCGAACCTGAAGAGGGCTCGGGCTGCTTCTGTGACTACCTCCCCCAGTGCTCCAGCCCTGTGGTTGAGCGGTCAGGCTCCGGCGACTGGCGCTTCAATCAGTTCGGAGTGATGCTGGCCGCCGCCATTGAGGAAGGTGCGGATGCGCTCATCCGGCAGCAGCCGGGGGACTTCGTGGACTACGTCGGCTTTGTCGGAACCTGTCCGCACCGGGAGGTCATCCTCACGGGAGCCCCCTTCTCGAAGCCGGACGAGTTTCCACCGGGCTACCCGCTGAACGACGCCTACCATGAGAGCGACAACGTTCCCGAGGCCCGCTACCTGCGCGGGCTCACTACGCTCGCCATCCAGCGCGTGCTCTCGGGCATCCCGAACGTCCAGTCCCGGTGGAACGCCATCGCGTCGCGCCACTGGACGGAGCCGGAGAAGACAGCCTATCTGGCCAACGTTTCGGATCCAGAAGCCGTGCTGGAGAGTTGCGTGGGAGAATTCGGTGTAGACATGCTCCGCCAAGCCTACCCGGGTGAGTATTTGCTGCTCGCGGCTCCCCTCCAGGGGGAGACCGAGCCCAATTGTCCCGCTGGCTGGGTGGGTGGGGCGGCCATCTGTGCTGCAGCGTCGCTCAGTGTGGCGGTGAGCACCTCGGGGGCCAGCGTGACGCTTGTGCCCTCGGTGTATGACCCGAGCGCGAACTACAATGCTGACGGCACCTATGCCGTGCAGCTCGACTGGGGTGATGGTCTTGTGGAGGGCCGCGTCTATGGCGTGTCTGAGCCGTCCACTCACGCGTGGATGCATACGTTCGAGGCTGCCGGCACCTACACGGTGACGGCGCGAATCACCAACACGTCTGGGCTGGTGGGGGAGACAACCACCCAGGTGGTTGTGGCCGAGGGCTCCGGCCAGCCTGTGCGGCGCTCCGTGGAGAGCGTCCAGTTTGCAATGGATGCCTCCGTTACCGCGTACAAACATGGACGCATCCGTGTGGACGTGGAGGGGCTCGACGCGGAGGGCAATGTCCACAAGCTGGGCTATCACTGGGTGACGCTGACCGGTGAGGACTGGACGAATGTCACTGTTCCGCTCACCTCGACGCTGAGTCATGGGGGGCTCACTGACCTTCAGTCATTTCGCCTCAGGACGAACCACTACGAGGGGAACGCAGTCTCGTTGCGCGTGTTGCGGCTGTGGGGTGTTACGCTGAACCTGTACGCCTCGCCGGGCATGTCGCCGCAGTCGCGCTCGTACGTGCTGACAAACCGGGACGTGAAGGTCTATGCGCCTGGAAATCCGACCCCCACAGCGCCACTGGTGGAGCCGGGGTCGGGCAAGCTGGAGCTGCCGCTGATGAACGCGGAGATTGTTATTGACCTGCCCACCATCCCGGAGCCGGCTCCTTCGTGGAGCTATGGTTGCCGGCCGGTGTACGGCTCGGATGCGCCGCTGATGCGGACAGCGAACGGAGGCTGCGAGGACATCGCCAGCGGGTTGGTCTTCGCCGTCATCCCATTTCACAGCAACTGGCACGATGCCGTCTGGGACTCGAGCGTTCCGGGCAGCGCCGTTCCGGATGCGCACGACTACGGCCGGGTCAATGACTACTCGGGGGGTTATCCTATCTCGGCGGGGCCGGACGCGTCGGCCGCAGCCTATTGCCATGAGTTGACGCAGGGCGGCTTCAGCGATTGGCGTCTGCCCTCGGATAAGGAACTGGCTAGGGTGACGAGTGCCTCCATGGCCGGGACCTACTTTCCCCACGCTGTCTCAGAGTATGCCTGGACCTCAACGAACTGGAGCGCCTCTTACGCTGTACTGATCCATCTCTTGGGAGGGGGGCACTATGGCATCAAGGCGACCGAGTCCCACCGAGTGGTCTGCGTGAGGAGCGGGCCTCCACCTGCGGAGCATGCGTGTCGAGTGCCTGCCGATGGCGAGCAGCTCTTCGTGACGGGATGCGGAGGCTGCATGGATACGCGCGCTGGGGGGCTCGTGTGGAGCCGGCCTTCGGTACCGGTGAAGACGTGGCACGACGCAGTGTGGGGCGCCGAGTTGGCAGGCAATGCGCAGCCGGACGCGGACGATGGAGCACGCACGAATGACTACGCCGGTGGAATTGTCCCGGGCGTCTCGGACGCCTCGCTAGATAACCACTGTCACTCGCTGGTGGAGGGGGGATTCAGTGACTGGCGCCTGCCTACCGTGACGGAAATCCACCGCGTGAGCGGCAGTGCCCTGGCGAAGAAGTACTTCGATTTCGAGACAGCGGAGTACTTCTGGAGCGCGTCTGCCTACAGCACATCTGGCACCCTCGTTCAGAGCATCTACCTGGGCGATGGTGGCCATTCGTATGACGAGACGACGAAGTACCAGCGCGTGGTTTGTGTGCGGCCCCCGGCTTCGATGATAGCCGCAGACTTGGCTCCCATTGCCTTCATCGGGCCTGCCGCAGCGGCGACACGGCAGACGGTTTCCTTGTCCTGGACCGTCACGAACCAGGGCTCGGTGGATGCCACGCCATCATGGCGCGACGCCATATATCTGTCGCGCGACATCTACCCCAGCAGCAACGACGCGCTGGTGCTGGATGCGTCACGGAGTACGCTGCTCGCGCCGGGGGGCAGCTATACCGTCACGAAGTCGGTAGATCTGCCAGGAGTGCCTGCTGGCGATTACTTCTTGCTCCTGCGCGTCGACAGCACCTCCGTCGTGGTGGAGAGGGACGACGGGAACAATGGGTGGGCCGCGCTGCCCATCACCGTGACGAATCCTGACCTGGCCATCACCGCGTTCAGCGGACCGTCGGAGGCTGCGGTCCAGCAGCGGGCGCCCATCAGTTGGACGGTCACGAATGCGGGCACGGCCAACGCGTATCGGTCCTGGTCCGACTTCGTCTACCTCTCCACTGACCAGACGTTCGGTGGTGGAGACGTCAACGTGACGAGCTGGCAGCACTCGGGTGGGCTGGCACCGGGAGCGAGCTACACCGTCGCCAATACCGCGACACTGCCAAACGTTCCTGCAGGGAACTACTTTCTGCTCCTCCGGGTCGACCATTACGGTGCCCTCTACGAATCGGAAGAGACGAACAACACTTGGACCGCGCTGCCCATCACCGTGACGAACCCAGATCTGGCGGCCACCGCGTTCAGTGGACCCTCGGTGGCCGAGGCTCAGGAGTCCGTGTCCTTTACGTGGACGGTCACCAATGCGGGCACGGAGGTCGCGTACCCGAACTGGTACGACTACGTCTACCTCTCTACGGACGAGAGATATGACAGCGGGGATACGTCGGTGATGAGCGAGGTTCGCACGAGCGCGCTGGCGCCTGGGGCGAGTTATACCATCACGGAGTCCGCGGTCCTGCCGAGCGTGCCTGCTGGGAACTACTTCCTCCTCCTTCGAGTAGACCGCAACGGTGTGCTTCACGAGCCGAATGAGGAGAACAACACATGGACGGCGCTGCCCATCAGTCTTCGCGCTGCGGACCTCGTTCCAGGGGAATTGTCGGCTCCGCCCTCGGCACGGGCGGGCTCCTCCATCAGTCTGGCCTGGAGCGTGAGCAATGGCTCAGTGGATGTTGTTGCGCATCCGAGCTGGTCGGATTACGTCTACCTCTCCAAGGATGAGACCTGCTGCACGGGGGATACGTCGCTCGCGAACGAGTCACGCAGGACGGCTCTGGAGCCGGGGGCGAGCTATTCCCTCACCAGGACCGTCACGCTACCGGCGACGCTGACGCCCGGTGTCTACAACCTCATCCTGTCGGTGGATAGAAACGGCTCGCTCCCCGAGACGAATGAGGAGAACAACTTGGTCGTCGTTCCCTTCACCGTCGACCCATAGCAAGCAAACTCCCTGGTAGGGATGGCGCCAACATTCATGGGGTCATCCCTACCGGTGAGCATTCATCGCGCTGCGGGCTCATTCAGAGACGGTGCCCCTCGGAGTGGGAGCGGGCTCAACGTAGCGGGCGTGCGGACGCAGCAGGTGTCCCTGCTCGCGCTGCTCCAGCACGTGTTCCACCCAGCCCGCCGCGCTCCCCATCGCGAACAGCGTGGCCCCCGCGCCCGGTGGCAGTCCCAGCGCCTGCGCCAGCATGGCCAGCCCGAAGTCCACTGCCGGCGGCGGGTGCCCCGCGTCCTTCATCACCTCCAGGAGAGTCTTCGCCACCCGCACGCCCACCGCCTCCGGACGCACCGACAGCGCCGCCTCCGCCAGCGGAGGAGTAGCGCCGGACGTGCCCACCCTGGCACGAGGTCGAGGTGCTGTGCCGCCTCTCCGTGCCAGTGCGGGGGGGCTGTCCAGACAGCTTCCCGGGTGGCGGTGACGTGCAGGTGTGCGAGGACCTCGCTGTCCGGCCATCCATGGGGGCCGGGCAACCGGACTACGGCAGACTCGTTCACGCGCAGCTCCTCGCGAGCGGCAGTGCAGCCCCGCCTCAGCGGATCAGCAGGCCCGTCGTGGGGCAGTCGCGGCGGACTGCTGCGCGGGCGCCTCTAGGTGACTCAGCACAGGAGCGGGCGAACGCGGGCGTATCCGCGGGCCGCCCTTCCCTGGCTAGCCGGAGCCACCACGGTGCGCGGCAAGAGCAGAGAGGCGGGGCAGAGGGCCGCGTCGAGGACCTGGCCAAGAGCTTCGGAGAGTCGTCTCGGAGAGTCTGCGTCGCGCGACGAAATCGCGAATACCAAGTAGCGGCGAGCCCCTTTCGCTCTCTCGGCTAACAGGTGGCTCATTGGGCATTCCGAAAGAGGGAAATGACGTAACCCTGGAAGGTGCGACATCGAAAGCCAGGGATTGTCAGAGTCGGCTGCCCCTGTTGGTTACCAAAACCGTTAACCACTCTCGGCCTCTCTCTCCCCAAAACGGGTGAAAGAGCGGTCCAGAGAGCCCAGTTGGCGGCGGAGAAGAGGAGGCCTCTCGCTCAGCGGGGTAGAGAGCTGAGAGCGCCCTCTTCAGCACCGCGAGCCAGAACCCCTTGGGATTCAGCGGCTTAAGCACGAAGGCCCCGCGACATTCATCGAGAGGCCCGTGTTGAAGAATATGGCCCTGCCGACTGGCAGTGCCCTTCGTTCAACTCCTCCGGGTGCAGGCGGAACCAGCGGGCGATGAGCATCACCTCCTGCGCTTCATGCGCGCGGAAGCCCAGCGTCTCCGGCTCGGGCCGCTCGAGGATTTCACGGGCCTGGGCCTCCAGCGCCTGGTGTTGCTCAATCGTGACGGGCGCGGGCAGCTCCGCGCGCACGCTGCCCCGGCGCACCACGTAGACGCGGTCCTCACCGCCGTGGCCAAGCACCGTGTAGACGAAGGAGAGGCGCTTGAGCATCTGGCTCAGCTCCACCACCCAGCCGCGCATCAGCTCCAGCCGCTCCGCCCTGTCCCTCAGCTCCGCGGCGTATTCGAACTGGAGCCTGCGGGCCGCCAGCGCCATGCGCTCGCGCAGCAGCCTCAGCGGCGTGTCGGACGTGCCTTCGAGGAAATCGCGGGCCTGGGCGACGCGCGCGTCGTACTCCGCATGCGTACAGCCGCCCGCACAGGGCGCCAGGCAGCGTGAGAGCTGCCCCCGCATGCACAGCGGCTCCTGCTTCAACGGGAAGAGCTGGCCCTGGTCCGCCAGGCGCATGGGCGTGTCCGCCGCGCAGTCCCGCAGCTCCAGCAAGTCATTCACCGCGCGCACCACGTCGGACACCGCGCTCCGACCGTGGAACGGCCCGTAGTAGTCGCCGCGCTCGCCGTTGGCCTGGCCCACCACGCGCAGCCGGGGGACGGGCTCGCGCGTCAGGTGGATGAAGCAGTGGCCCCGGTCCCGCTTGTGCTCCACGTTGTAGAGGGGGCGCTGGGACTTGATGAGGCGGAACTCGAGCAGCAGCGCAGCGAACTCGCTGGGCGTGTACTCCCAGACGACGCGGTGCGCGTGGGCGATGATCTCCGCCGCCTTCTCGTGCGCCTCCGCGCGGAAGTACGACAGGAGCCGCGTGCGCACCCGTACGGACTTGCCCACGTAGAGCACTTCATCCGAAGGCCCCAGCATCCGGTAGATGCCTGGGCGGTTCTCGGCGTGCTCGCGGACGTGGGCGAAGAGGGCGGCGACGCGGGTTTCCATGATGCGGGCGGCCCGCACCGTACCGCGTGCGAGCCCCCCTGTGTGGAGCACGCCAACCGCCCCGCCCAAGCCGCCTCGCTGGGCGGGCGGCCTCGGGTGGAGGCCGCTCGCCCTGTCCCGTGGTGAAGCCTGACTACGCCGGCTCGATGAAGTTCAGCCGGTAGCCATCCGGGTCGGTGACGATGAGCTCCCGGGTGAACCAGGGCTGCACCGTGGGGCCCTCCACGGCGGCGCCCTGGGCCTGGGCCCGCAGGAGCACCTCGTCCACGCTGTGAGGCGCCTCGGCGCGGAGGCCGACGAGCACGCCCGTTCCGCGCCGCCCTTCCAGCTTCAACTGCGGCGGCGGCGTGACCAGGTAGACGTCCAGGGCCTCCGCCCACCGGAGGTGGACGAAGGGGGGCTCGGCGCTCACGCGCTCGAAGCCCAGCGCCTCATAGAAGGCCACCGAGCGCGCGCTGTCCGTGACGAGCAGCTTGACGAAAGCCGCCGTCACTTCGCGAGGCCTTCCGCCTTCAAAGCCTCCTGCACGGCGGGCCGGTCCGCCACGCGGGCGTGATAGGCGCGCAGCGCGGGGAAGGGCTCCAGGTCCACCTTCGTGTGCCCGACCCAGTTGAGCGTCGTGAAGAGGTACGCGTCCGCCACGGTGAACTGGTCGCCCAGCAGGTACGGCTGCTTCGCCACCACCGCCTCCAGCACGCCCAGGCGCAGCGCGAGCCGCTCGCGCGTCAGCCGCTTGCCTTCATCCGGGAACGCCGGGTTGAAGAGGGGACTGAAGCCCTTGTGAATCTCGGTGGAGATGAAGTTGAGCATCTCCTGGAGGCGGTAGCGCTCCAGCGTGCCGTTGGCCGGGGCCAGCTTCTTGTCGGGGACCTGGTCGGCGAGGAACTGGACGATGGCGGGGCCCTCCGTCAGCAGGCTGCCGTCATCCAACTGGAGCGCCGGGACGTAGCCCTTGGGGTTGATGGTGACGAAGTCCTCGCCCGCCGCCGTCTTCTTGGCGCGGATGTCCACCTTCTCGGTGGTGAAGGAGAAGCCGCCCTCGCGGAGGATGATGTGGGGCGACAGCGAGCAGGCACCGGGAGAGTAGAAGAGTTTCATGGCGCGGATTCCTGCACGACTCCGACGCCGTTCGCCATGAATTCGGATGCAGGTCGGGCCCGCCCCCTGGGTCCGCCCTGCCCAGGTGACCCGCAGGCACTGCGGGTGATAGGGATTCGCGAAGGTCGGCACCGGTCCGGGGAGCCCGTCCGACTTCGTCCCCTCAGCGCATGCCCGGCCCCGCGGGCCTGTCCGGATACCTGCACCTATGCGTCTCAAGCCGTCTCTCCTGCTCCCTCTCGCGGTCCTGTCCCTGGGTGTGCTGCCGGCGTGCTCGGGCGATGGTGACGACAACCCTCCTGGCAATGACGCGGGCACCGATGCGGGCACCCACGCGGGAGCGGACTCCGGCACGGACGCGGGCGACGACAACCCGGGCCCCAGCACCGAGCCCGGCACCTGTCCTGCCAACGCGCTGCTCTGCGAGCTGTTCGACAGCGGCAACGACACCAGCGGATGGACGGCCAGCGCGGAGAACGCCACCATCCAGGTGGACAGCACGCGGACGCGCAACGGCCCGGGCGCGCTGCACGTCGTCACCGAGGATGGACACGACGAGCGGCAGCAGGCCGGCAAGGCCATCGCGCAGTGGCAGCAGCGCATCCCTGCATTCGAGACCCGGCTCTTCGTGCGCGCGCACGTCTACATGCGCTCGCTGCCAGGGGTGTTCGGGCAGATGGGGACCTTCTTCGTCCTGTCCAACTTCGACGCGGACTTCGGCGGCTTCGAGCTCCAGGTGATGCAGGACAGCGGCTTCGCGCTGGATGACTGGTCCTTCCGCGAAGGGCAGGGCTGGAACCGCCAGCCCGAGCCCGTCCAGTTGGGCATGGAGGCGGGGCGCTGGGTGTGCCTGGAGTGGGAGGTCCGCCGCGACAGCACGTCGAGCACGCATGGCAACACCCGCGTCTACGTGGACGGCACGCTGGCGCATGACTTCACCAACATCGGCATGCGCGCCTTCAACAACTTCTCCGTGGGCTACGGCTTCGTCCACCCGCTGGGCGCGTCCGGCTCCGAGACGTGGATTGACAACGTCGTGGTGAGCACACAGCGCGTCGGCTGCGACTGAGCCACGCCGGAGCGGGGCGCCTGTCAGGTGGCCCGGGGTTTGTTCGTGTGTTTTTAACACTAAGACTCACGCACTTCCGCGCGAGCGCGAACAGACTGGACGCGGCACATGTCGTTGAAGGGTATTGGACAGGAGACGGTGGATATCCTCGAGCGGAGCCAGTACCTGGCTCCCTCGGGGCGGCGTGTCGACTTGAGGGAGGCGGTGGAGCGCGCGGTCTCCGGCACGGAGCTGTACCGGCCGGGTGACTTCTCACGGCTGTCGTTCCCCATGGCGGCCACGCCGCTGGCGCCTCGAATCGAAGTCACCTCGGAGAAGACGGGCGCCGCCGCGCGCCGGTTGGCGGAGGCGGGCGTGTCCCATGTGGCCGCGCTCAACTTCGCGTCGGCGAAGAACCCCGGAGGTGGCTTCCTGGGCGGTGCGAAGGCGCAGGAAGAGGACCTGGCGCGCTGCTCGGCGCTGTACCCGTGCCTGCTCACGCAGCGCGATTACTACGACGTCAACCGCGCGGACCGCTCGCCCCTCTACACGGACCACCTCATCTATTCGCCGGACGTGCCGTTCTTCCGGGATGAGGGCCTGACGTTGCTGGAGCAGCCCTTCCAGGTGTCCATCCTCACGGCGCCCGCACCCAACGCGGGCGTGGCGTTGTCGCGTGACCGGGACCTGGGGGGACGCATCCGGAAGGTGCTCGAGGCGCGGGCCCTGAAGGTGCTCCGTGTCGCCGCGAGCCAGGGGCACCGCGCGCTGGTGCTCGGCGCCTGGGGATGCGGCGTGTTCCGCAACAACCCGGTGGAGGTCGCGGAGGCCTTCGCCCTGGGGCTGGCTTCACTCCCAGGCGCCTTCGACCAGGTCGTCTTCGCCGTCTACGAGCGCGGCGGGGACGGGCCCAATCTGCGTGCGTTCCAGGCGCGCTTCGGTTGACGAGACAAGCCACCCCAGCGTCCTGAGCGGGCAGCCGAGCGAGCACCCGTTGGGGGCCGCCGCGTCCATGTGCATCGTTCCCCCTCGGATGTGGCAGGAGCACCGGAAAGGAACGAGGACACATGGCGACGGGGACATGGCGCCGGCCCGACCTCCAGCGGGCGGCCCGGGCGGGGCAGGACGCGAGCCGGAGCGGCGTGGAGTGGGCGGCCCGCGTGGGCTACGCCGCGCGCGGGGCCGTCTACGCGGTGATTGGGGTGCTGGCGTTGATGCTGGCCGCGGGTGAAGGAGGCCAGGCGACGGACACCCATGGCGCCGTGGAGGAGGTGGCGCGCCAGCCCTTCGGCTCGGTGCTGCTGGTGCTGCTGGGGGTGGGGCTGGTGGCCTTCGCGCTGTGGCGCTTCGCCCAGGCCGCCTGGGATTTGGAAGACAAGGGCCGCTCCGGAAAGGGCCTCGCGGCGCGCGTGGGCATGGCGGGCAGCGGCGTGATTCACGCTAGCCTGGCGCTCACGGCCTTCAACCTCCTGCGCGGCCAGGGGGGCGGTGGTGGCGGCGGCAATCAGGGGCTCACCGCCAGGTTGATGTCCCAGCCCTTTGGCCAGGTCCTGGTCGTCCTGGTGGGGCTGGGGGTGATGGGGTTCGCCGGGTACCAGCTCCACCGGGCCTGGAAGGGGCGCATGCTGGAGAAGCTGTCCCTGTCCGGATTGGCGGCGCGCCGGCGGACCGAGGTGGAGCGCATCTGCAAGGCCGGGGTCGCGGCCCGCGGCGTGGTGTTCCTGCTGGTGGGTTCGTTCTTCATCCAGGCGGCGCTGAGCGCGGACCCGGGAGAAGCGGGCGGCCTGGGCGAGGCGCTGGGCACGTTGGCGCGTCAGCCCTTCGGCCCCTGGCTGCTGGGCCTGGTGGCGTTGGGGCTGGTGGCCTACGCCGTCTACCAGCTCTGCGCGGCGCGCTACCGGCGCATCCCCACGCCGTGAAGCGGCCCTACATGCGCCGCTGCAGGTGAGGCATGGCCGAGGTGAGCAGGGCCTCGGGGGCCACCTGTCCCTGCGTGCCGACCAGCGCGGGGTAGACGTCGATGGGCGCCGCGCTGCCCACCACGAAGTCCGCGGCTTCGCGCAGCTTCGCCAGCGCGAAGTCCGTGCAGTGGATGGTGATGACGGGCAGGAGGCCGGGCTCGCTGAGCCACCTCACGCCGTCCGACAAGTCGTGGGTGCTCACGAAGCGCTGCACCGTGTCGCGCAGCTTGTGGCTCTCCTCCAACGCCGCCGCGAGCCCGCTGCGCCGGTCCCTCCGTGGCGCGGGGACGTAGGGTTCCGAGTCGTCCTCGCGCGGCATGATGATGCTCTCAATCCACATCGGGGCGCCTCCTGACGGAACGGACATGACGGGCAACGAACCCACACCCGCTGCACGCCGAACCGGGGAGACATGATGCACGTGTCCGGCGAACGCCGATTCACTGATGGCGCCAGGTCCTTCACGAAAGGCGTCAGGGTGTAAGAAATCGGAGGAAGGGCCGGGTGTCACCGCGTGGGCGGCGCCCCACATGTGTCCATGAGTGGATGCCGCACCTGCCCTACCGTGGCAAGTCCACCACGAAGGCGGCGCCGCCTCCGGGCGCCTCCTCCACGTGGACGCGCCCGCCGTGCGCCTCGATGATTTGCCGGACGATGTGGAGCCCCAGCCCCAGGCCCCCGCGCCGCTGGGCGTTGTCGCCCTGGGTGAAGCGCTCGAAGACGCGGTCCCTGTCCGCGGCGGGGATGCCCGGTCCGCTGTCCCGCACCACCAGCCGCGTCGTGTCCGGTGCGTGCGTCAGCGACACCCTCACCGGCTTGCCCGCGCCGTAGCGGAAGGCGTTGGTGAGCAGGTTGCTCACCACCTGCTCCATGCGCAGCCGGTCGAAGCGGCACGGGGCCGGCGCGTCCACCTGCGAGTCCAGGAGCACGCCCGCCAGCCGCGCCTCCTCGGTGAAGCGGGAGACGACGTCCGACACCACGCCGGCCAGGTCCCCGTCCGAGAACTGGAAGTCCAGCTTCCCCGTCTGGATGCGGCTGACGTCCAGCAGGTTGTCCACCAGCGCGCCCAGCCTGCGCAGCTGGCGCTCCGTGTTGTCCAGCTTCCCCGCGACCTTGTCCGAGCCGAGCGTCGCGCCAGGCGCGGAGTCGCCCAGGCGCCGCAGCAGCTGCAACTGGAGGCGCAGGGACGTCAGCGGTGTGCGCAGCTCGTGGCTGGCCATGGAGAGGAAGTCATCCCGCGTGCGCACCGCCTGCTGCAGCGCGGCCTCCGTCTCCTTCAACGCGGTGATGTCCAGGATGGCCCCTCGCACCACCGCGACGTTGCCGGAGGCATCGCGAATCACCGACGCCCGGCTGGTGAGCCAATGCCAGCTCCCGTCCGGCCAGCGGGTGCGGAAGGTGGACGTGTAGGCGTCCACGTGCCGGGTGAAGAGGGAGGACACCTGGGCCTCCACCTCCGCGCGGTCGTCCGGGTGGATGGAGGCGAGGAACTTCTCGTGTGTCCACTCCGCCTGCGGCTGGGCGTAGCCGTAGAGCCGGTCATGGGCCTCGGAGCGGAACACCTGGCCGGTGACGAGGTTCGTTTCCCACACGGCCATCTGCGCGGAGTCGAGCGCCACCTGGAAGCGCTCGCCCAACTGGCGGAAGCGCTCCTCGGTGCGCGCCACTTCATTCTCCGCGTGCTGGCGCTGGGTGATGTCCGCGGCCAGCACCCACGTCTCCTCACCCACCACGCGGACCGTCACCTCCAGCCAGGTCCGCGACGGCAGCTCGGCCAGGAAGCGGCCGCCCTCGCGTGCGGTCAACGCCGTCATCAGCCGCTCGTGCAGCACCGTGCCCGAAAGCCCGGGCTGGGCAAGCCAGGGCTCCTGGCCGCGCACCTGCTCGGCCGGCATACCCAGCAGGGCAGCGGCGCGCGCGTTCAGCTCGCGGACGCGGCCGTGGGCGTCGAGCGTGAAGAAGGCCTCGCCCATCATCTCCCGCAGCACACACAACCGGGCCTCATCGGACAGGCTGACCTCGTCGGCGGCGTGAGCAGGCAACTCGGTGGTGGTGACGGCGGGGTGCGGCTCCAAGGGACGAACGGGCTCGGAGGACGGAGCAAGTCTCATGGGGGCTGGAAGGGTCTCCCGGCCATCCGGAGGCGTCAAGCCGTCCGACCCGGCGCTCGCAGGGCCTCCTGGTGTGTCAGGAGGCTCACGGCGCCGGTTCCCGCGTCCCCGTTTCCGGCCCCCCCCAGGCCGCCCCGACTCGCCCATGCGCGCTCAGCCTCCGTTCGCTGCCGCCGTGGGGTCCACCAGGGGTTCAGGCATGACCCAGAGCGCCGTGGGCTGAAGATAGGCCGCGTCAAACGCGAAGAGAATGCCTGTCCAGCGGTCCCAGAAGTGGGCCCAGTTGTACTCAGTGGGCGGCGAGGTGAGCGGGTTGCCGTCGCGGTCCGGCTGGCTGTAGGCGAAGTCCGCGTACGTCCACGTCATCGTCCCGAAGTCCGTGGACAGCAGCGGGGTGATGGCGCGCAGCAGCTCGACGCGCGACACCTCGTCCGGCCGCTGGACGGCGGGGGAGAAGACAGGCTGGGCCATGTCGTGCTGCTCGCGCCAGGCGATGTAGTTGTTGCCCATGGCGATCAGCGCGTCGCGCGCGGCCGGCGTGGGCGCCAGGCGGGCCTCTTCGTACAGCGCGAAGGCCGCCACCAGCAGGCTCTTCCAGTGCATGCCGGGGAAGAGGGTGTCGAACTCGAACGGGCGCGGCGTGTCGAAGGCGTGCGCGAGCGCGTAGTCATACGCCTGACGGGACTGGGCGGGCACCGCGTCCACCAGCGTGAACTCCGTCAGCACGCGCTCGGGCGTCACCACGCCGGCCCCCGCGCGCCAGTCCAAGTAGAGGCGCCCCGAGCCGCCGATGTCCGTGAAGATGGCGAGGTTGCTCTCGTTGAGCGTGCGCTCCAGCGTGTCCACGATGCGCTCCGCCTTGTCGAGCGGGAGCACGCCGGGTGCGCTCGCGTAGAGCGCGACGAAGCGCGACGTGGTGGTGAAGAGCGTGC
>NZ_JABXEP010000067.1:0-43956 GCF_013372605.1 Myxococcus sp. AM009 | reverse complement strand
CCTGCTTCGCAATCCCCGCTTCGTCTACCGCTTCGACGCCGCCGCCTCGCTCCTCATGGGCGTGGCCTTGTTGCTCCTGGCCCCCACCCTCACCCAGCTCGCGGGGTGGACACTGCCGCCCCGCTTCCTGTTCGGCGTGGGCCTCTTCCTGCTGCCCTGGTCGGCCTTCAACCTCTGGGTCGGGCTCAAGCAGCCCGTCCTGGGCGCGGCCCTGGTGCACGTCCTGGTGGACGCCGCCTGGGTGGTGGGCAGCGTGCTGCTCGTCGTCATGCATGCGCAGGAGCTCACGCCCCTGGGCGTCGCGCTGCTCGGCGGGCAGGCCTTCGCCGTGGTGGGCGTGCTGGCCCTCAAGGCCATGGGACTCACGTCGCTTCGCGCGGCGGCGTGAGCTCCGCGGCGGAGCGTCAGCCCGTGATGACCTTGAGGGCGGGCTTCCCGTCCTCCGGTGTGGCGGCGTCTGAAGACGGTGGCTCGTCACGCACCGTCTTGGACAGCTCCAGGCTCCGAATCACCAGCGCCTTCAGCGCCCAGACCTGGGGCACCGATTCGATGAAGACGCGGGTGGTGCCCAACCCGGCGGGCGCCGCCTCCACCTCGAAGCCCGCGGCAATGGCGCGGGCCTCGTCCACCGGCACCCAGGTGACGATGCTCTTGCGCTTGCCATTGCCGAAGAACCGGGCGAACCACTTCGTGGGCCGCTTGAACGACACGTTGAAGTAGGACGCCGTGTCCCGGAAGAGGATGTCCTCGGCGGCGTGGCCGTTCTTGACGCAGATGTCCCGCACCACGCCGAAGAACTCCAGCTCCGTCTCGGTGGTCTCCACGGCGGCGCGGCCTTTCTCGTCGGGCGCGGCGCGGCCCTCCGCCTCGAAGGGTTTGGCCGACTCCGGCTTCACCACGTTGGTGCCATCCTGCGCCACCGCGGGCTCCGCGCCCTCGTTGAGTCGCTGGATGCGCTCCTTGAGCTTGTTCAGGAAGTCGTCGCCCATGACCCGCAGCAGCGTCGGCTCGATGGCCTCCCTCGCGACATCCGCGAGCCGCTCCATCACCGCGGTGGTCCGCTTGCCCTTGTAGATGTCCTCCGTGAGCCACTTGAGGAAGGCCTCGTGCTCGCCGGGCGCTTTCAGGGCGGACGCGAGCTTGTCAATCATCCCCTGTCGGTAGCGGCTGTTCTCCGCGTCCGTAATCAGCGTCGTCGCGTTGAAGGCCTCACGGCTGAACTTGGACAGGAACTTGGCCACCTTCACCCAGTCCGATTTCGTGTCCTCCAGGGAGAACGTGAAGAAGGGCTCCGGGTCCATGACGTTGGGGTTCTCCAAGTCCCCGAAGAAGAGGTAGTGACACCCGTCGGTGATGATGCCGAAGTGGAGCTCCGGCAATTGCGACAGGTAGCGCGCCAGCTGCTGCGCGCGGGCCTTGAGGTCGGTACCCAGGGGCTTGGTCTCAATGACGATGAGCGGCTTGGTGCCCGTCTGGTCGAAGATGGCGAAGTCCATGCGGTCCGGCAGCTTCTTGCCGTCTCCCTGGACGAAGTCCGCCGTGTACTCCAGGCGGACCTCCCGCGGGACGCTCGGGTCGTAGCCGAGGCTCCGGATGAACGGGACGACCAGCGCTATCTTCGCGGTCTCCTCATTGGAGATGAACGCCTTGTTGTCTTGATAGCGTTTGACCAGCTCCAGCAGATGGTTCGCGTCCATGGCACGTCCCCTTGCCCGGGCATGCGAGGCGTCCAGGCGTGGAGGTGATTTCAAGCCGAGGGGGCCCTGGCGGCCATCCCTCCCAGGGGTGAGGCCCGCCCCCTTGACTCCGCGGCCACTCCGAGGAACGCACGCGCGGCTGGCCGCCTCAACGTGCCTCCCAGGGGCCGGCCGTGGCCATCCTCTCCCCATGGACACCGGGGTGATTGCCGCGCTGGGCCTGCGGCACGCAGTCGAGTTCGCGGTGCAGCACCTCGTCGTGCTCATGGGGTTCGTCCTGGGGCTCGCCGTCGACGCGAGCGCCGTGAGGCGCGCCATGCGCCTGCCGGCCTATGCGCGGGGGCTTCCCACCGTGTTGCTGGGTGTCCCACTGCTCGCCCTCGTGCTGGTGCATGCCCTCCCGCTGCCGCCTCTCGCGGCGGGAATCATCCTGCTGATGGCCGTCAGCCCCGGCGTGCCCAGCGTCGCCGTCGCGTCCTACCGGCAGCGTGGCGACCTGCGCCTCACGGTGGCGCTGTCCCTCACGCTGTCGCTGGCCGCCATCCTGCTCCTACCGCTCTCGCTGCGGCTGCTCAGTGACTTCTTTCCGGCGGTGTTCCAGGCTCCGCCCACCACCCGGCTCATCCAGCGGGTCATGATGCCCTTCCTGGTGCCGCTCATCGCGGGCTGGACCCTGCGCGCATGGCGCCCGGCGCTGGCGAGGCGCCTGCTGCGGCCCATGCTGTGGCTCTTCAAGGCCGTGTTCGTCTGCGCCGTGCTCGCCCTGCTGTTCATCAGCGGTCCGAGGTTGCACGTCGTGAATGACTGGATGCTGCTGGGCATGCTGGTGATGACGCTGGGCTCCGCGATGATGGGCCACCTGGCGGGGGGGCCCCAGCCAGAGGACCGGACAGCCCTCGCGCTCGCCGCCGTCTTCGGCAATCCCTCCATCGCGCTCGCCGTCGCCAGCGTCAGCGACCAGGGGCGGCGACTGCTCCCATATATCTGCGTCTACCTGGTGCTGCGGACGCTCGCGCTGCTCCCCTATCTGCTCTGGAACAAGCACCACGTCCTCCGCCACGGACGGACCTGAGGCTGAAGCCACATGCAGTGTCCGCTGTGGCTTCTTCCACCGACCGCGCACTTCGGAAGCCGCGTGTGCGACATTGCGCTGCCCCGCTGAACTCGAGACAGCGATGAAGACCGAGCGCGACCTCTTCAATGAAGCGCTGAGCACCCAGGATGACGCCTACCTGGACGCGGAGGCACAGCTGCGCCGAAGAGGTGCGGCGGCAGTCGCGGAGCTCAGCCGCCATCTGGCGGACCCGGCGCCGCTCCCCCGGCTCCTGGCCCGAACGCTGATTCCCTGGGTGGAGGGCAAGACACCCGACAATGACAAGGCCCTGGCCTACCTCGAGGCCCTGCCCAGGCACATCGCGAAGACGCCCGTACTGGCTCCCAGCCCAAGTGGAATCGCCTCCTATCTCGGGCGCCACTTCCAGGACCGGGTCGTCGAGGTGCTCGCGCTCCGGCTGGTCAAGGTCCCTTCCCCCGAGCTGCCGCGCAAGCTGGCGGCAGAGCGAGCGCGGATTGCCGCCCATGCCGAGCCGCTGCCCGCGGAGGTCGAGGCCACCACCGCTCCCCTACCGCCCGACAAGCAGCCCTGAGCGACGCTCCCTTCCTTGGCCACCCTGAAGCGTCGCCCGCTTCGAGGCGGCCAGCAGCAGCCGCTGCTCCGCGGCCGCCATCACCCGCTGCGTCGCGAGCACCGCCGCCGGGTCCACGGAGATGGACGTAATCCCCGCGCGAACCAGGTGCTCCGCGAAGTCCGGCCGGTTCGACGGCGCCTGCCCACACAGTGAAGACGTCAGGCCCGCTTCCTCGCACCCGCGGATGATGTCGCCAATGGCGGCCAGCACCGCGGCGTCCGCTTCGTCGAACAGCTCGGCGCACGACTCGGAGTCCCGGTCCACGCCCAGCATGAGCTGCGTCAAATCATTCGAGCCGATGGACACGCCGTCAATCCCACACTTCGCATAGTCGTGGAGGCGGTAGACGATGGAGGGCACCTCCGCCATCACCCACTTCCTCAAGCCCCGCTGCCGCCCCAGCGGGCTGCGGGCGATGAGCTCCAGGCACGCCTCCAGCTCCCAGAGCGTGCGCACGAAGGGCAGCATCACCTGGAGGTTGGGCGTCTGCTCGCGGACCCGCGCGAGCACCTCCAGCTCCAGGTTGAACACGTCGGGCTCGCGCAGGTACCGGTAGGCTCCCCGGAAGCCAATCATCGGGTTGGACTCCCTGGGCTCGAACTCGGCGCCGCCCTCCAGGCCGCGGAACTCGTTCGTCCGGAAGTCCGTCGTCCGGTACACCACGGGGCGCGGATGGAAGGCGCGCGTCGTCTGGAGCAGGGCCGCAGCCATGCGCTCCACGAACTCGCCGCTCCGGCCCTCCGCGATGAGCTTGCGCGGGTGCACACCGCCCAGCGCCTCCGTGAGCATGAACTCGGCGCGCAGCAGGCCCACGCCATCCACCGGGAGCGCCGCGGCCTCGCGGGCCTGCGCGGGCAGGGCCAGGTTGACGTAGAGGCGCGTGGCCAGCACCGGGGCCGTGCCCACCGTGGGCGCGCTGGCGGTCGCCTCCACCGCCCGCGGACGTGGCGCCTCCTGTCCCTCCCGGACTTCTCCCGTCGAGCCATCCACCGTCACCGCTTCGCCACCTCGCAGCGTGCGCGTGGCGGTGCGTGTTCCCACCACGCAGGGCTTGCGCAGCTCCCGGCTGACGATGGCGGCGTGGCACGTCATGCCGCCTCGGTCCGTGACAATGGCGGCGGCCCGCCGCATGGTGGGGACCCAGTCCGGCGACGTCATCTCGGCCACCAGCACCTCGCCCGGCTGGAGCTGCCCTCCCTCCGCCGGCGACGCCAGCACCCGCACCCGGCCCGCCGCCACCCCGGGCGACGCGCTCAGTCCCCGCACCAACGCCTTGCCCGCGGGGCCTTCCTCCGGCGGTGGCGCGACGGAGGGCTTGCCCAACGTGGTAATCGGCCGCGTCTGCACCAGGAACAACCGGCCGCGCTCCTCCGCCCACTCGATGTCCTGCGGCGCGCCGTAGTGCTGCTCCACCCGCAGCCCCAACCGCGCCAGCTCCAGCACCGACACGTCGCTCAGCACGCGCTCGTGGGCCTGCTCCGGACTCAGGGTCTCGCGCTGCGTGTGCCCCTCGGCATCGCGCACCAGGCGGACACTCTTGTCGCCCACCCGGACCTCGCGCACGCGAGGCTCCTTCTTGGTGACGCAATACGTATCCGGCTCCACCTGCCCGCCCACCACGACTTCTCCCAGCCCCCAGGCCGCCTCGATGACGATGCGGCCGGTGTCTCCCGAGGACGGGTCCGCGGTGAACATGACGCCCGCGCGGGACGCGTCCACCATCGCCTGCACCACCACGGCGATGGCGGGCTCCTCGGTGAGCCCTGCCGCCTTGCGGTAGGCCACCACGCGCTCGCCATAGGCCGAGGCCCAGCATGCCCGCAGCGCATCCATCAAGGCGTCCTCGCCCATCACGTGAGTGAAGGATTCGTGCATGCCCGCGAAGGACGTGGCCGCCGAGTCCTCCGAGGTCGCCGAGGAACGCACCGCCACGGCCCGGTCCGCGCCCAGTTGCTGATACGCCTCCAGGAGGGTTGCGCGCAGCCGCTCCGGGATGGGCGCGCTCCGCACGTGCTCACGGAGCTGCTGGGTGACTCGGGTCAGTGACGAAGGGTCATCCGGGTCCACCTGTGCCCAGAGGGCGCTCAGCCGGGCGCGCACCGGCGCCATGGCCTCCTGGAAGGCTGCGGCGGTGATGACGAAGCCCGGCGGAACGGGCAGCCCTGCCCGCGTCATCTCGCCCAGGTTCGCGCCCTTGCCACCCGCCAGCGCGACGTCCGCGCGGGACAGCTCGCTGAACCAGAGCAGGCGAGGCGCGGCGGCCACCTCCGGATGCTCGGCTTGCCGTGGCTTCTCCGTATCCGGTGCGACGTTCATGGTACCGCCCCCTGAAGTAGACGCCTGATTGCGCGGGCGCGACTCACCGAGGACGATGCGGCCGGTGTCAGGAGATGACATCCACCTGGGCCCGGAGCGCGCGGGCCCGAGCCACTGTCAGGTCCCCATGCCCCCGAGCATGCGCCCGGCACGAACGCCACCGCCGCATCCACGCCTGAGCGGATGACACCTTCCAACACCGTGCCGACACTTCACGGGTGGGCATCCACGAGCCACGGGGGAGCGCATGCGAGCCAATGTCTTTCAGGCTGTGAACCGCTTCGGCATCGAAGAGGTGGAGCGTCCCCACGCGGGAGCCGGCGAGGCGGTCATCCGGATGACGCTGACCACGGTCTGCGGCACGGACCTGCACATCGTCCGAGGCGAGTACCCGGTGCGCCCGGGGCTCGTCATCGGTCACGAGCCCGTGGGCGTCATCGAGGAGCTTGGCCCCGGCGTGACGGATTATCGCCCGGGGCAGCGGGTCCTCGTGGGCGCCATCACCCCGTGTGGACAATGCAGGGCCTGCCTGTCCGGCCACCTCTCGCAGTGCGGCCACGGCGCGGGCTGGGAGGCCCTGGGCGGCTGGCGCATGGGCAACACCCAAGATGGCGCCCAGGCCGAGTACATCCGCATCCCCTCCGCGCAGGCCAACCTCGCGCCCATTCCGGACGGGCTCACGGATGAGCAGGTCGTCCTCCTGTCGGACATCGCCTCCACGGGCTTCAGCGGCGCGGAGGCGGGCGGCGTGCGCATCGGCGATGCGGTGGTCGTCTTCGCGCAGGGGCCCATCGGGCTGTGCGCCTCCATTGGCGCGCGGCTGATGGGCGCCTCGCTCGTGGTGGGCGTGGACGGCGATGAGGCGCGCCTGAAGATGGCGCGGAGGATGGGCGTGGACGTGGTGCTCGACTACCGTCAGCAGGACGTGGTGGCCGAGGTGAAGCGGCTCACGGGCGGCGGCGCCGACGTGGCCATCGAGGCGCTGGGCACCCAGCAGACCTTCGAGAGCGCGCTGCGCTGCCTGCGGCCCGCGGGCACGCTGTCCAGCCTGGGCGTCTACTCGGGCAAGCTCCAGTTGCCCTACGACGCGTTCTCCGCCGGCCTGGGGGACCACCGCATCGTCACCACCCTGTGCCCAGGAGGCAAGGAGCGCATGCGCCGCCTCATGGACCTGGTGCACCACCAGCGCGTCGACCTGTCGCCGCTCATCACCCACCGCTTCAAGCTCGCGGACATCCAGGAGGCCTACGCCCTCTTCGGCGAGCGCCGTGACGGCGTCTTCAAGGTGGCCATCCAACCGTGAGCCCCACCCCTCCCCGGGGGGCCTCCGCACTCTCGGTTGACAATCGAGCGCGCGATTTTATGATAACAATCATATGAAGAGCCCCTCCAAGAAGGAGCAGACCCACGAGCGCATCCTCCGGAGTGCGTCCCGTGCGATTCGCAAGGAGGGCTACCAGGGCGTCAGCGTGGCGGACATCATGAAGGAGGCGGGGCTCACGCACGGCGGCTTCTATGCCCACTTCCCGTCCCGGGAGGCCCTGCTCGCCGAAGCGCTGGAGGCCGCCGGGGCCGAGACGATGAAAACTCTGGAGGACGCCACGGCACGTGAGGGTCTGGCGGCCCTGCTGGACACCTACCTGTCCGATTCGCACGCGAAGCATCCCGAGCAGGGCTGCGTCCTGGCCGCGCTCGGCTCGGAGACCCGGCGCCAGTCCAGCGAGGTCCGGGCCGTCACCACCCGACAGGTCCGGCGGCTGCTGGAGCTGCTCGAAAGCCAGCTCCCCTCGGGAGAAGCCTCCCAGCAGAGCGAGCGCGCCATGGCGGCGCTGAGTACCCTGGTCGGCGCGCTGCTCATCTCCCGCGCGGTCAATGACACCCAGTTGGCGCGGTCCTTCCGGACCGCCGCGAAGCATGCCGTGAGCAACAAGCGCCGCTGAGCCCACCGCGGCAGGTCTCTTCACCGCGGCCACGCGCCGTAAAATATGACGGTCATCATAAAAGGAGCCGAACCATGCATCTCCAGAACGCAGTGGCCTTGGTCACCGGAGCCAATCGCGGCCTTGGGCTCGCCTTCGCCAAGGGCCTGCTCGAGCGGGGCGTGCGCAAAGTCTATGCGGCGGCTCGTGAGCCCGGCCCCAGCATGGTGCCGGGCATCGTGCCGGTCCGCCTGGACGTGACGCGCCCAGACCAGCTCGAAGCGCTGGTGCGTGAGGCGGGCGACGTGACGCTGCTCATCAACAACGCGGGCATCAGCCAGCCGGCGAGCCTGACCAGCGAGGACGTGCTCACGCATGCCCGCAACGAAATGGAGACGAACTATCTGGGCCCGCTCGCGACGAGCCGCGCCTTCGCCCCCATCCTGGCTCGCAACGGCGGAGGCGGCATCATCAACGTGCTGTCGGTGCTGAGCTGGCATTCCTTCCCGGGCGCCTCGACCTACAGCGCCTCCAAGGCCGCGGCCTGGGCGATGACCAATGGCTTGCGTCAGGAGTTGCGCGGGCAGAAGACCCAGGTCCTGGCGTTGCACGTCGGGTTCATGGACACCGACATGGCCCAGCAGGTCACCGCGCCGAAGGCGAATCCTACAGACGTGGTGCGTCTCACGCTGACCGCGCTGGAGGCTGGCGAGGAGGAAGTGCTCGCCGACGACGTGAGCCGCATGGTCAAACAAGGCTTGTCCGCCGGTGGCTATCTTGGTGCGCTGAGCGCGTGAGGTGACATCCCATGGGTGACGCAGCCAGCAGCGACGCAGCCCCAGCGCGGGAGGCAGCGCCCGGGTCCACGCCTTCCGCGCTCCCCGGGCGCGCGTCCCTTCAAGACGCGATGCTGCGGGGCCCGCTGCTCAAGCCCCTGCTCCAGCTCGCCGTGCCCACCACGCTGGTCCTGATTGCCCAGTCGTTGGTGGGCGTGGCGGAGAACTGGTACGCGAGCTTCCTGGGCACGGAGGCGCTGGCGGGCGTCTCTCTCGTCTTCCCCGTCGTGATGTTGATGACGATGATGTCCAACGGAGGCATTGGCAGCGGCGTGGCCTCCGCGGTGGCGCGAGCCCTGGGCGCGAACCGGCGGGACGATGCGGATGCCCTGGTCTGGCATGCCGTGGTGTTGGCGTTGGCCATTGGCCTGTTCTTCAGCGTCCTCGCCTGGATGACCGGCCCCGCGCTGTACACGGCGCTGGGTGGACGGGCGGGCGCGCTGGACGCCGCGCTCCAGTATTCGAACTATGTGTTCGCGGGCTCGATTCCCTTCTGGCTGGTGAACCTGCTCGCGGCGGCGCTGCGCGGCGCGGGCGAGGTGCGCGTCCCCGCGCTGGTGACGCTCGTGGGCGCCGCCGTCTTCCTCGTCGTGACGCCAGGGGTCATCTTCGGCTTCGGCCCGGTGCCCGCCCTGGGGCTGGCGGGCGCGGGGCTCGCGATGACGTTGTTCTATGTGGGCGCGGCGCTCTGGCTGCTGCGCTACATGGCGTCCGGACGGGCCGTGGTCCGGCTGACGAAGGGGCCGGTGGAGCCGCGGCTGCTCCGCGACATCCTGCGCGTGGGCCTGCTGACGGCGTTGAGCACGCTGCAGCCCAACCTGATGGTGATGGTCATCACCGGCGTCGTGGGGATGTTCGGAGTGGAGGCGCTGGCGGGCTACGGCATGGCGTCACGCCTGGACTACCTCATCATCCCGGTTCTCTTTGGCCTGGGCACCGCCGTGCTGACGCTGGTGGGCACCAACGTGGGCGCGGGCCAGCACGAGCGCGCCCGGCGCATCGCCTGGCTGGGCGGCGGGCTGGGCTTCGTGGCGGCGGGAGTCATTGGACTGGCGGCGGCGCTGGCGCCGGAAGTCTGGCTCCATGCCTTCAGCCGCGAGCCGGCCGTCGTGGCGCCGGGCCTGGACTACCTGCGCATCGTGGCGCCGTTCTACGGCCTGCTGGGCCTGGGCTTCGTGCTCGCGTTCGCCGCGCAGGGGGCGGGCCGCGTGCTGTGGCCCTTCCTGGCGGGCACCTCGCGCCTGGTCATCAGCGCGGGCGCAGGGTGGCTCGTCGCCGCGCGGCTCGATGGGGGGCTCTCCGCGTTGTTCGCCATGGTCGCCGCCGGGCTGGTGGCCTACGCCGGCGTCACCGTCGTGGCGGTGCTCGCGGGCGCCATCTTCCGACGGGAGACGGCGCCGCACGGCAACTGAGTGAAGCCGCCCAGCCCGCGTCCCCACCTCGAACTCCGGGCTTGACCCCGGGCCCAAATTGGAGTTATTGAAATTGATACTGATTATCAACTTCATCTCCAATTCAAACACCGGGAGATGGTCGAAGGAGCACGACGTGGCACGCGACTTGGGACCGCGGGGGAAGATGTGTCGTCGGCTGGGGATTCCGCTTTCGCGCGTCACCGCGAAGGACCCGGACAAGGACCCGGTGCTGCGCCGGCCCTATCCTCCTGGCCAGCACGGTGCCACCGCGCGCACCAGCGTGAGCGACTTCGCGCGCCGGCTGCGGGAGAAGCAGAAGCTGAAGCTGTACTACGGCCTGCTGGAGCATCAGTGCCGTGCGGCCTTCAAGGAGGCACGCCAGGCCCCGGGCAACACCGGCACGGTGCTGCTGCAGCTCCTGGAGAGCCGGCTGGACTCGCTGGTGCTGCGCGCCGGGCTGGCCACCAGCATCCGCCAGGCTCGGCAGTTCGTGCGCCACGGCTACCTCCAGGTGGACGGCAAGCGGGCGGACATCCCCAGCTTCCGCGTCAAGCCTGGCAGCGAAGTCCGCTTCCACACGGCGAACCTGCAGCTCGCCGTGGTGCAGGAGTCCTTCAGCCGGATGAAGTCGCGGCCCGTGCCCGCCTACGTCCAGGTGCTGGGCGAGGGCGAAGGGCTGCGCTACGTGCGCCTGCCCGAGCGGGAGGAAATCCCCGTGGACGTGAACGAGCCCTTCATCGTGGAGTACTACGCGCAGCGGAGCTGAGCGGTGCTCTGCGGCTGTCTGTCCGGGCATGTGGCTCGGACAGGCAACGCCAGCGGGGGCGTGCTACGGCGCGGCGGTGGCGGCGAAGAAGTCGCGCATCCGCGTCACGACCTCCGCCCGGTTCGTCAGCCAGATGTAGTGCCCCGCGCCCTCCAGTTGCAGGTGTCTCCAGCCGGGATGACGCCGCAGCGCGGCCTCCTGGTCCGTCTCGTGCCGCCGGATGTGGGGCAGGAAGCCGCGGGCCTTCTCCCGGAGCTCCAGCGGCAGCGACTCAGCCGCCACCAGGGCCTCCACCCAGCCGGTGAAGCCCTGCCCATCCGACAGGGACAACACGGGCCCCTGCACGCGCTCGAGGTCCATGATGGCCGCACCCCGGACGGATTGCTCCGTGGCACCAGGATGGCGGCGCTCGCGCAGGTAGGCCCCTGTCGCGGCGTCGAACTCATACGCCTGTTCGACCTCGTGCGCGGGGAGCCCTCCGCCCAAATCTCGCGCCAGCCGCTCCGCCACCGCCTGCCGTGAAGGGAGGCCGTCGAGCACGGAGAAGGGCAGCGGCGGCAACGGCGCGCCCTCCAGGAACGCGGCAATCTCGCCCCGGCTGTCGGTGGCGTCCAGGTAGACGAGCCCCTCCACGCGCTCGGGGTGGTGGAGCGCCAGCCACGTCAGCTCGTCCCCCGCCAGGGAGTGGCCCGCGAACGACGCCTTCGACAGCCCCAGCTTGTCCAGCGCCCCCAGGACGTCCGTGGCCAGCGTGGCGGTGTCATAGCCGGTGTCGGGCCAATCCGAGGCGCCGTAGCCACGGCGTGTGAGCGCGTAGACGTGGTGTGTGTCCCGGAACTCGAGCGCCAGTTCATCGAAGATGTGGGCCGTGCTGCCCATGCCCGCGAGGAACACGAGCGCCGGGCCCTGGCCGCCATAGTCGAGCACCTCCAGCTCGACGCCCCGGACCGCCTCCACCCGCGTCATTTGGTGAAGGGACGGCGGGTCATCGGGCCCAGGGTCCAACGGAGTGGAATCACAAGCAGCCAGCAGGAGAAGCGCGGCACCCACGAGGTTCGTTCGCATGTGATTGGGAATTCTGGCGAGCGCCTTCGCCAGGCACCAGCGTCCGCGGGGGCTGCCTCTCCCCTTGCCCGCATGGGCCAGGTGCGCCCCGCACAACCGGGATGCCGCCGCCACGGACTTCAGCGCGGTGCGGCTCGCCCACTGCCTGAGGCGCCTGTTCGTCACGGCGATGATGCCCCCAGGCACGGCGGCGCACCGGCATTAAGTGGAACGCCGCGCGGTCTCCACCGCCAGGAGCACGTCACGCGCATCCCTGGGTGCTCGAGTCCGGCGCGCGTAGGCAACGCCGCCCACGAGCGCCACCAGGGCCAATCCGAACCAAGGCCACCGGATGAAGAACGAAAACGACGGACGCCCTTCCACCACCTCACAGTGAGGGACGAGCGAGTCCGTCGCCACCAGCCAGGATATGACGAACGCCATGGGGCCCATGAAGGCAGCCGCCATCACGGTCCACGCGACAGCGTCCAGCCCCCGCCGGAGACGGCCAACGCCGAGTGCGGGCGCCACCCGCAGGACATCCCCAGGCTGACGTGAGCCCCACATCAACCAGCACCACACGCCCAGCCCGGCGGACATCGCCAGCGCGAGCACCCACCACAGGTTGGACTCCCACCAGAGAAATGGGGACGGCTCGCCGTAGAAGTTCATCCTCATCCCTCCACTGGGCGCCTGGCGCTCCCGCCCCAAAGTCTACATCAAAGCCGTGGGTCCACCGGCTCGCTCTCCAGGGCGAGGACTCCAAAGACACACTCGTGTACGCGGCGCAGCGGCTCGCCTCGCGCGAACCGCTCCAGGCCTTCGACCCCGAGCGCGAACTCACGCAGCGCCAGGGAGCGTTTCGTGGACAAGCCCCGCTGGCGCAGCCGCTCCAGGTTCGCGGGCGCGGTGTACTCCGGACCGTAGATGATGCGCAGATACTCCGGCCCTCGTGACTTGATGGCTGGCTGGAGCAGCCCCTTGCGCCCACGCACCGCGAAGTCGAGCGGCTTGACCACCATCCCCTCCCCTCCTCGCGCCGTGAGCTCTTCCCACCAGCGCACGCCCTCCGCCACCGCGGAGTCATCCTCCAGCGCCACCACGCGGAACGGTGTCGCCACCAGCAACGTCGCGTCCGCCTGGCACACCCGCGCGAGCGTCTCCATGTGCCACACATGGTCCTTGTCCATGTGCGCCCCCTCTTCCGTCGCCAGCAGATGGAAGGGCGCGAACCGCACGTCCTCCAACGAATGCACGGGCCAGCAGTAGCGCCGGTAGGCCTCCACGTACCGCTCCACGCTGCGCGCCTTCTCGCCGAAGCGTGTGGCCAGCTCCCCGACCTCCAGCCCGCGCCCCACCGCCTGCTCCAGCACCGACACCACGTCCGTGAGCGCCGCGCGCGAGGCCGCCCCCACCGAAGCGTATTGGTCGCGCAACAGCTCCTGGGCCTTGAAGGACCAGGGCATCAGCTCCCCATCGAGGCACGCCCAGTCCGTCTGGTGCGCCTCCCAGAACCCCGACGCGGTGAGCGCCGCGCGCACCCGCGCCAGGAACGCCGCTTCGAGCCCCGTGTCCGTGAAGAAGCGGCGCCCCGTGCGCGTGTAGCAGACGCCTGGCGCGCCCGTCGTGACGCCGAAGCGCCGGAGAGCCGCCGCCTCGTCGCGGGCGACCACGACCACCGCGCGCGAGCCCATGTGCTTCTCCTCGCACACGACCTTCGCCACCCCCTCCTTGCGGTAGTAGGCGAACGCCTCCGCCGGGTGTTCGAGGTAGCCCTGCGCCTTGCTCGTCTCCGAGGGCGACATCGTCGGCGGCAGGTAGATGAGCCACTTCGGGTCAATGGCGAACCGGCTCATCGCCTCCAGCGCCGCCGTGGCGTTCTCCTCGCGCACCGTCACGCTCTGGCTCAGCCGCGTCGTCACCACGCGCTTGCCCCGCACGTCCTCGATGTCCAACAGGTCGTCATGGACCTGCTGCGCGCTCAGCCCGCTCCCTGGCGTGACAGCACCGCCCAGCGGCCGGATGGACTCCGCGTAGGCCCGCGCCGCGGGCACCGAGACGAGCTCCCGCTCCGGATAACGCAGCGCCGTCAGCTTGCCGCCATACACGCAGCCCGTGTCCACGCAGAGCGTGTTGTTGAGCCAGTCCGCCTCCAGCACCGGCGTGTGCCCGTACACCACCGCCGCCTTGCCCCGGTACTCCGCGGCCCAGTTGAAGCGCACGGGCAGACCGAACTCGTCCGTCTCGCCCGTCGTCTCCCCGTACAGGGCGAACTCACGCACCCGGCCGGAGCCACGGCCCTGCATCGACGCCTTGAGGCCCGCGTGCGCCACCACCAGCCGCCCCTCGTCGAGGACGTAGTGCGAGACGAGCCCGTCGATGAAGTCCACTACCGCCTTGTGGAACTCGGGCGGCTCACGCTCCAGCTGCTCCAGCGACTGGGCCAGCCCGTGTGACACCTTCACGTCCCGGCCGCGCAGCTTGCGCATCAGCTTCACTTCGTGATTCCCCGGGACGCACAACGCGCTGCCCGCCGCCACCATGCCCATGACGAGCCGGAGCACGCCCGGCGTGTCCGGCCCCCGGTCCACCAGGTCTCCCACGAAGAGGGCCTTGCGCCCCTCGGGCGGACGCACGTCAAACCCTGGCGCACCGTCCGCGCGGGGACGCACCTCGTAGCCCAGCTTGCCCAGCAGCGCCTCCAGCTCCTCCCGGCACCCATGGACGTCGCCGATGATGTCGAAGGGCCCGTGCTCGTGCTTGCGGTTGTTCCACAGCGGCTGCCGCACGAACTCGATGGCCTCCAGCACCTCCGGCTTCAGCACGTGGACATGGCGGAAGCCCTCGCGCTCCAGCCCTCGCAGCGAGCGGTGCAGTTGCTGGAGCTGGTTGCGCACCACATGCGCACCGAAGGCCCGGTCAGGCCGCTGCCGGTTGCGCTCCTGGCATGTCTTCTCGGGGACGTCGAGCACCACCGCCACGGGCAGCACGTGGAACTCGCGCGCGAGCTCCACCAGCGGCTTGCGCGCCTCTGGCTGCACGCTGGTCGCGTCGATGACGGTGAGCAGCCCCCGCGCCAGCCGCTTGGCCGCGACGAAGCGCAGCGTCTCGAACGCGTCCTTCGTGGCCTCCATGCTGTTCTCGTCATCGGAGACGATGCCCCGGTAGGCATCCGATGACAGGACCTCGGTCGGCTTGAAGTGCCGGCGCGCGAAGGTGGACTTGCCCGCGCCGGAAGGACCGATGAGCAGGACCAGGGAGAGTTCAGGAATCGTGAGCTTCATCGCGCGAACACCGCCATCTGGGTCGGTGCACCGACGTCCGGGTCCAGGGGACCCACCGGGAGGAAGCGAACGCTGTAGCCGAAGCGCTCGCAGAGGCCCTGGGCCCAGGACTCGAACTCGGCCCGGGTCCACTCGAAGCGGTGGTCGCGGTGGCGGAAGGTGCCCGCGGGGAGCGATTCGAAGCGCACGTTGTATTCGGCGTTGGGCGTGGTGAGCACCACCACGTTGGGCCGGGCGGCTTCGAAGAGGACGCGCTCGAAGGCCGCGAGCCGCGGCGGGTCCAGGTGCTCGATGACCTCGATGACAGAGGCCGCCTCGTACCCGGCCAGCCGCGCGTCCCGGTACATGAGCGAGCCGTGGAGGAGCTGTATCCGTCGCCGCTGAAGCTCCGACATCCGGTCCAGGTCCAGCCGCTCCCGGGCGATCTCCAGCGAACGGAAGGACACGTCCATGCCGAGGATGTCGGTGAACTGCCGCTCCTTGAGCAGGGCCCGGAGCAGCTTGCCCTCGCCGCAGCCCAGGTCCACCACGCGCGTGGCGCCGCTCTCCTTGAGGACGGCGACCACGGCCTGCAGCCGCTGCTCGTTGAGGCTCAGCCGCGATTCGAGCGCGGCCTCCTCCTGGTTGCGCGCCTGCGCGCCCTCCTCCGGCTCGGGCGCTTCGTCACCGGAGAGCCGCTCCAGCGCCTCGCGCGCGAGGCTCTTGCGGTGGCGCAGGTAGCGCCGGGTGATGAGGTCCCGCTCCGGGTGCGCCGCCAGCCAGCCCTCCCCGTGCCGCAGGAGCTTCTCCACCTCCTCGTCACCCACCCAGTAGTGCTTGTCGTCATCCAGCACGGGAATCAGCACGTAGAGGTGCGTGAGCAACTCACTCAGGCGCGTGTGGGCCTCCAGCGTGACGGTGAAGTAGCGGCTGTGGCCCCAGTCCGGGCGTGTCTCGTCCAGCGCGTGCCGCGTGGCGGTGACGGTGTAGCCCAGGGGCTCGAAGAGCTTCCGCAGGAAGGGCTCGCCGCCGCGACAAGGGAGCACGGAGAGGCGGGCCACCAGCGGAAGCGGCTGCCCGGCCAGGTCCGGCCGCTCCTTGCTGCTGCCCGACATCGCGTTGCGGAAGGTGCGTGCGAGCGCGACGCTCAGGAACGACGAGGCCACGTAGGGTCGGTCGTTCACGTACTGGTCCAGCACACCGCCTTCGCCTGAAGGGCCGCGACGCTCCCGGACGAGCCCGACGGGGTCGACCTCCAGCAGCAACGCCGCCGTGGTGCGCGCCTCCGTGGCCTCCGGATAGAAGACGTGCGCGTGTCCGAAGGACAGCTCGAACGACTGCGGACGGTGCGGATTCTTGTGGAGCAGGTACCCGAGGTCGGTCGCGGGATGATGCGTCGTCGAGAGCGTCAGCAGCATGGCCTTCCCAGCTTCGGTTCCACGGCGTCAGGGACGTTTCCCATGACGCGGGACTGTAGCGCGGCGAAGACCTGGGGTGCCGGGCGAGCCTGACAACGTGGGCCCACCCGGCCGTGCGCATTCAGCGCCTTCACGGCCCGCGAACCCCCGCGGGCCTCGGCAGCACTACATGGGGCCGGCGCAGCTCGCCGTGTGGGCCGCGCGCGGGCACCAGTAGTTGGTGATGTTCAGGCCACCCTTCGTCCCCGTGCGCGTGTTGCACGTGCGCGAGCCCCAGTTGGACTCGTTCAGGGTGATGCGGTACGGGTTGACCGTCTTGTTGACCTTCGCGACGAACGCCGTGTGCCCCGCGGGGTTCGAGCCCAGAATCATCGCCACGCAGCCCACGTGAGCGTGGTTGCTGTTGATGATGGCGCGCTTGTCGGCCCACGTGAACAGCCCATAGGGAAGATTGGGCGCCCGGCAGCGGGCATACGCCACACACTCGTCGTTACAGAAGCCCGCGCAGGCCGCGGCGGAGGCCATGGCGGAGACCTCGCCCTCATCGTGCGCGTCTCCTCCGTAGAGGACTTCCTCATCAACGACATGCTCCCCCGCCGACCCCGACTCGGACGGCAGCGGCTCCACCTCCGCGCCAACACCACAGCCAACGGCCGCGAGGGACAGGGTGAGGATGGACAACGAGACGAGCCGCATCTTGAGCTGGGACATGGGGGTGCTCCTGAAAGGGAAAGCGCTGCGCGGAGCACTCTATCAGCCCAAATCAAGAATAATCTTAAAATCACAACCAAGATGTTTTCCTGGACAGCACACCCGCCTCCATCGGCCGCTCAGTCCATCAACTGCCGCGACAGGTAGACGTGGTGCAGGGCCCACCGGCGCGCGTTGAGCAGCGGGTCCGCGTCGTTGGAGTGCCCGCCGTCGGTGTTCTCGTAATACAGGTACGGCAGCCCCATGGCCTCCAGGCGCGCCGCGAACTTCCGCGCGTGGCCCGGGTGGACGCGGTCATCCTTCGTGTTGGTGGTGATGTACGGCGCGGGGTAGCGCACGCCCTCGCGGAGGTTCTGGTAGGCGGAGTACTTCGAGATGAACGCCGCGTCCCCGGGCACCTCCGGGTCGCCGTACTCCCCCACCCACGACGCGCCCGCCGGCAGCTTGTGGTAGCGCATCATGTCGATGAGCGGGCTTTCGATGACGGCCGCGTTGAACAGGTCCGGGCGCTGCGTCATCGCCACGCTGGTGAGGACGCCGCCGTTGGAGCGGCCGTAGATTCCCAGGTGGCGCGGGGAGCTGACCTTCCTGCGCACCAGGTCCTCCATCACCGCCGCGAAGTCGTCGAACGCGCGCTGGCGGTGCTCCCGCAGGGCCGCCTGGTGCCAGCGCGGACCGAACTCGCCGCCGCCCCGGATGTTGGCGACGACGTAGGCCCCGCCGCGCTCCATCCACAACTTGCCCTCCTCCGGCAGGTAGACGGGTGGCTTGGATACCTGGAAGCCGCCATAGCCATACACCAGCGTCGGCAGCGTGCCGTCGAGCTTCCGCGCCTTCGGCCGCACCAGGAAGTATGGAATCCGGGTGCCGTCCTTTGACTTCGTCCAGTACTGGTCCACCCGGAGCTTCGAGCCATCGAAGCGCGCGGGCAGCGACTTCACCTTCTTCACCGTGCCCGCCTTCGCGTCCGCCAGCCACAGCGCCGTCGGCTCGAGGAAGCCCTGGGACTTCACGAAGAAGCGGTCATGTGAAGACGACGTCGCGGTGATGGCGACCGAGGCGTTCTTCGGCAAGGCCAGCCGCTTGCGGCTCCAGCGGTTCTTCACCGGCGTGTAGACATCCAGCGCGCCCTTCACGTCCTCGTAGAGGTTCACCAGCACCCGCCCCCGCGTCGCCGCCACCGATTCGATGGCCTGACGCGCGCCCGGCTGGAAGAGCAGCGTGGGCTTCGCCTTCGCCGGGTCCGCCTTCAGCGCGGCCAGCGGGTACGCCAGCAGCGCGCCCTGCTTGAAGCGGCCCCAGTCCTCTTCAATCGTGAAGACGACCTGCCCGTCCACGAAGGCCTGGAGGGAGGACTTCCGGGGGAACGGGAGCCGCACCGGCGCCGCGTCTCCCAGCAGGTAGTACTCCGACTCGAAGAAGGTCACCGCGCGGTTGACCAGCACCGCCCGCAGCGCGCCCTCCGCGTCCCGCAGCGGGAAGGGAGACGCGGAGACGTCGGTGCGCTCGCCCCGGAAGGCCTCCTGCGCCTCCGTCAGCGGCGTGCCGCGCTTCCAGCGCTTGAGCACGAAGGGATAGCCCGACTCCGTGAGCGTGTCCCCGCCCCAGTCACGCCCCACCAGCAGCGTGTCCGTGTCCAACCAGGACGCGGACAGCTTGCCCTCCGGGACCTGGAAGCCTCCTTCCACGAAGTGCTTCGCGGCGGCGTCGAACTCGCGCAGCTCCACGGCGTCCTTGCCGCCGTTGGACAGGGAGACGAGGCAGCGCTGGTCCGCGGGCGGCAGGCAGTTGCTGCCCTTCCAAATCCAGTTGGCCTTCTCGGCCTTCGCCAGCGCGTCCACGTCCAGCACCGTCTCCCACGGTGTCTGGGCGCGCGTGTAGCCGTCCAGCGAGGTGTGCCGCCAGAGGCCTCGGGGGTTGCCGCGGTCCTGCCAGAAGTTGTCCACACCGCCTGCCCGGAAGCCGGGCGTGGGGATGCGGTCGGTGGAGGTGAGCAGCTCGAGCGCCTGGGCGTGGAAGGTCTCGAAGCGCGGGTCCTTCTCCAGCACCGCGAGCGTCCGCGCGTTCTGGGCGCGCACCCATGCGAGCGCCTTCTCGCCCTGGACCTCCTCGAGCCACAGGAAGGGGTCTTGAGGTGGGGCCTCGGCCATCGCCACGGCGGAGGTCAACAGCCCGGTCAGCAACGACGCCACATACGCCCTTCTCATGTCCTCATCTCCCGATGCCCGAGGTGGCCCCCCCAACAGACCGAGCCGCCTCCCATTCCCCCGACGATGACGCCTGCGCCACGGCGGCCGTGCTCACGGGCCCGTGAGCGCCCGCCGTGCGTGCATCGCATCGGGGCTGGCGGTGATGGCCTGCAAGGGAGTATGGGTCCGCGCGTGGAGTCCGACGCCCATGAGCTTCCAGCCCCCCGTCACCCCCGCGTCCGAAGTCCCCACGGCCCTCAGCGGGCGTGGCTACGCCGTGCTCAACCGCGACGGACTCTGCGAGCTCGCGGGCATTGACTCGCCCGCGCTGGACGCGCTGCGGCCGTCCTGGGACGCGCTGCCGCAGGATGGCTTCCTCCGGGATGGGGGCCGCTATCGCTCACGGCGGCACGCCTGTTTCATCGTGGACGGCGCCTCGGTGACGCAGGCGCCTCACCGCGCGCACTGGCAGCCCGTGGAATACAACGCGCTTCACGGCGGGCTGGAGCGCTGGTTCGAGCCCGTGCAGCCCGACGTCGTGTCCCAGCCGGTGTGGGCGGGGCTGATTCGAGGCCTCGCCGCGTGCTGCTCCCACCTCAAGGGCGAGCGCCCCTGGTTCGTCGAGGCCCACCAGTTCCGCATCGACACCACCGACGGCATCGGCCGGCCGACCCCCGAGGGCGCGCACCGGGACGGCGTGGACTTCGTGGCGGTGCTGCTCGTGGGCCGCGAGGGCATCAAGGGCGGTGAGACGCGTGTCTTCGAGGCCCAGGGTCCCAACGGCCTGCGCTTCACGCTGACGGAGCCCTGGTCCGCGCTGCTGCTCGATGATGCCCGCGTGATTCACGAGAGCACGCCCATCCAGCCGCTGGGAGGCACCGGCCACCGGGACACGCTGGTGCTCACGTTCCGGGCTGGGGGATTCCAGGGCCCCGGGTAGCGCCCGGGAGCGCCTCTGCTCGCTCCAGGACACTTGCAGCTTCGGTCCGCGTGCTCGCCTGACACACGCGCGCAACCGAGCGGGGTGCGTGTGTTGCCAGTGCGCGCCGGCGTCACTAGACGCATTGCGCGAGGCGACCTCACCCACCCTGGAGCATTCCCCGAATGATTGTTGGCCGGAGGCTGTCCTGGCACATCATCCTGCGTTACACCGGCAGGGGCGTCGCGATGCACGTCCTCTTCGCGCTGGCTGTCATCGTGGGCTACCGCGTGTTCGACGCCTGGTGGATGGCGGTCCCCGCCATGCCCGTGTCGGTGCTCGCGGCGGCGCTGGGCGTGCTGCTCGCGTTCCGCAACGGCTCCGCTTACGACCGCTGGTGGGAAGCCCGCTCGCTCTGGGGCGGCGTGGTGAACTGGTCGCGCACCTTCGCCCGGCAGGTGTTGACGCTGCTGCCGCGCCCGGAGCGCGGGGCCGGTGCGGCGTTGACGGAGCTGGAGCTGGCGCCGTCGGCGTCGCCCCTGCTGCGCACGGCGGCGGAGCGCACCCGTCGCTTGTTGACGGTGTCGGGAACGCGAGCGAGCGACGGCGCCGTCCGCGACCAGTTCGGCCAGGCCCGCGTACACCCGGAGCAGGGCAGCCCCCGGGAGAAGCTCGCCGACATGGGCACCGCCACCCAGGCGGAGGGCGAGGCCCGCGGCGCCATCACCGGCGGCATGGTGCAGGACATCACCGAGGACGCGCGCGAGCTGGTGTACGCGCAGATTGGCTTCGTGAATGCCATGCGCTGCCACCTGCGCCGGCAGGACCCGCTGCCAGAAATCGTTCCCTTCTTCCGGCCCCCCGTCATTGAAGCGTTGCGCGAAGAGCAGAACGTTCCGTCCGCCCTCTTGCTGTGGATGGGCACGCGCCTGCGCCGCATCTACGGCCAGGTGACCGACACGCAGCAGGTGTTCTTCCTCCACGTAACGATGGACCGCACGCTGTCCGAGCTGACGAAGCTGCTGGGCGCGTGTGAGCGCATCAAGAACACGCCCCTGCCCCGCCAGTACGACATCCTGCTGCTGGCCATGACACGGGCCTACCTGGTGCTGCTCCCCCTGGGTGTGGTGGAGGACCTGGGCTGGCTCACCCCGCTCGTCACCGCCGTCATCGCGTTCCTCTTCATCGGGCTGGACGCCGTGGGCCGGGACATCGAGACGCCCTTCGAGGACGACCTCAGCGATACGCCCATGACGGCGCTCTGCCGGACCATCGAAATCAACCTGCGGCAGATGCTGGGAGAAACGGAGCTCCCCCCTCCCGTTCAGCCCCAAGATGGGCTTCTCTACTGAGGTTGTGACGACCGCTGGCCGCATCCCGCTGTTCGAGAACGTGCGAGGCGTCCTCATCACCCTGGTGGTGATGGGGCATGCGCTCGAGCCCCTCCTCGGCCGCGAGCCGCTGGCGAAGGCGCTCTACTCCGGCCTGTACCTGTTCCACATCCCCGCCTTCGCGTTCCTCTCCGGGCACCTGTCCCGCGCGGACAGCGGCCCACGCACGCTGAGCGCCATCGCCTGGGGGCAGCTCGCGCCGCTGGCCGTGTTCCAGGTGCTGTATGTCGCCTTCGACGCGTGGGTGCTCGGCCGAGGCTGGGGCTTCCACTGGCTGGTGCAGCCGTACTGGCTGCTGTGGTTCCTGCTGAGCCTCGGGTGCTGGCGGCTGGTGCTGCCCCTGCTCCTCCGCCTTCCCCGGCCGCTGCTGTGGGCCGCGGCGCTGGCGCTCGTCGCGGGCCTGCTGCCCTGGGTGGGCTACCTGTTCGGACTGTCGCGGACGTTCGTGTTCCTGCCCTGCTTCGTCGCCGGCCACCTGACGCGAAGGGAGTGGCTGCTGGCCCCTCGACACACCCGGGGCTGGCGCGTCGCGCTCGCGGCGTCGCTCGCCGTGGGACTTGGCGTCTGCGTCGGAGCGGTGGCCGTGGGCGCGCTGCCCGCGCCCGCGCCGCAGTGGCTGTACGGGAGCAGCGGCTACGCGGTGCTCGGCGCCACCGCGCTCACGGGCATGGCGGCGCGCGCGGCCCTCCTCTGCGGTGCGCTGGCGCTGACGTGGGCGCTGTTCACGCTCAGCCCCAGGGAGGAGAGCGCGCTCACGCGGCTGGGTGGCCGGAGCCTGGCGCCCTTCCTGCTGCACGGCTTCGTCGTGCGAGCCGCCGAGCACCTGGGCGCGTACGCGCTGCTCCAGGGGCCGGTGGGCGTCGCCCTCGCGCTGGGGGCGGGGGCGCTGCTCACGGTGCTGCTGGGCCACCCTCACGTGGTCCAGGCCACGCGCCCGCTGTGGGAGCCTCGGTGGCTCTTCCAGCGGACACGTGACGCCGTGCCGGGCCTGGGGCGCTGAGCGGGCCTACTTCTTCCCGTACTCCAGCTTCACGCCCTTGCGCTTGGCGTAGATGTACGCCTCCATGGCGCGCATCCGCGGGTCACCATCCGCCAGCGGCTTGCCGCGCGCCGGGTTCTCGATGCACCAGTTGATCATGTCGCGCAGCAGCGCCACGCGGCCCAGTTGCACCTGGTACTTCGGATACGTCTCCGGGTGCGTGTTGGACGCGTCCGGGTGGCACATGTCACAGGAGATGCCCACCGTGCCACCTATGGCCTTGGCGTCATGGAAGACGCGGTGGCCTTCGTCCACGAACTGCTCCGTGGAGGCGGCCCAGATGGCCTCGTCCCGGTCGGAGAACGCGCCATAGGTGTGGCCGTCCTGGATAGGCGTGGCAATCTGCTTCTTCACCTGCGAGCCGCCGCTCTCCGGCGTCACGCCCCCCGGACGCACCGTCTCGCTGGCCGAGGGCGCCTGCGCCACCAGGGGCACCGGGTCCCAGTGGGCGTTCGGGTTCTTGCGCAGCCATTCCTCCATCAGCGCGCCCGACACATGCTGCGCCTGCGCGCGCGTCAACGACTGGCCCGCCTTGACGCCCTTCACCTCCATGGACGTCTCGCCGTCACACAGGCCCACCACGAGGTTGCCGTCCTTCGACACCGGCAGCTCGTGCTTCTTCACCTCGGCGCCCTGGGCGGCCGCTTTCGACGGCGGCGGCACGGGGCCTGTAGCCAGCGCCGCGCCTCCCACGAACGACAGCACGGCGCCCGTTCCCACAAGCAGCTTCATCCGGAAGGTCATGGTGTCCCCTCGCGCTCAGTAGCTCGGCAGCTTGGTCCGGGGCGGCACGTCCTGCTTCCCACCCGACGCGAGGTAGCTCGCGCGCACGGTGATGGGGTTGCGCTCCCAGAGGTTGTACAGCTTGTCCACCATCCCCGACTCCAACACGTCCATCCGCCCGTCTCCGCAGCCGTCGAACTGGCTGAAGGGGTCGGAGCGGTTCATCTGCACCGTCAGCCGCGGCAGGCCTTCGGGCGCGTAGGGCCAGGGCCACGCGGTGGACAACATGCCGTGGAAGCTCATGTTGCCAATGCGGTTGCTGAGGAGTTGGTGCGTGTGGCCGTGGATGACCGTCACCGTCTGGAACGGCTTGAACAGCGCCTGCACCTCGTCCGCGTCGTCCGTCCAGAAGTTCCAGGGCCGGTAGTATTTGTAGAGCGGTGAGTGGCTGAAGACGATGATGGGCGTCGCCTTGTTCACCTTCGCCAAATCTTGACGCAGCCACTCGCGCTGCGGCGCGCCGACCTCGAAGCGGGACTGGATGCCGTTGTCCAGGCCGGCGACAATCTGCATCCGCTCCTCGGGCGTGAGCTTGCGCTCCGTCCAGAAGTCCTTCTCCAGGATGGAGTTGAGCACCACGAAGTGGACGCCCTTGTGGTCGAACGAATAGTTCGGCGGGCCGAACAGGTCCGTCCACAGCTCGCCCATGTCGAGGAACCAGTCGTGCTCGCCCACCATCATCCGAACGGGCGCCTTCACGGCCTTCAGAATCTCCGCGCCCAGCTTCAGCTCGCCGGGCTTGCCCAGCTGCGCCAGGTCGCCTCCAAAGAGGACGAAGTCCGGCTGCGGGTCCAGCCCATTCACGTCATCCACGGCCTTGAGGATGGCGCGCACGAAGCGGTCGTTGAGCTTCTTCTCGTACAGGTGCGTGTCGGAGATGTACGCGAAGGAGAAGCGCGGCTTCGTCCCCTGCGCCTCCGCCACGTTGACCAGCTGGAAGCTGTGCGGCGTGCGCAGGCCCAGGCCCGCGGCGATGCCAGCGGAGATGCCGGCCACGCGCAGGAAGGCGCGGCGGTCCAGCTTCTTGAGGTCGTCGAAGAAGGCGTCGCGCTCTGCGTGGTGCTTCGTCTCGATGCTGCGGAACTTGTTCCCCATGGCGGCGGCTCCTAGGGCCTGGACGTCGAGGCGGGCTTCACGAGCGTCTCGGTGCCGTACACACCGATGTCCGCCGGGTTCTTCACCGACAGGTCCGGGTTGGGGGCCAGGTCTCCCAGGTTCCCCTTCTTCCCCATGGCCACCGCGGTGTCGCGCTCCGGGCGCCTGTGCTTCAACCCGCGCTGCCGGGCCTGCTCCTTCGTGGCGTACTTCGCGAACCGCGCGTCGGTGAGGGTGTGGAGGAAGGCCACCACGTCGTCTATCTCCGCCTCCGTCAGCCCCAGGCGCTGCATGCCGCCATCCAGGTAGGGGTTGGGCACGCCGCCCTTGTTGTAGTGGTCCAGGACGTCCCACAGCGTCGCCAGGGAGCCGTCGTGCATGTACGGACCGGTGATGGCGATGTTGCGCAGCGTGGGCGTCTTGAAGGTGCCCACGTCATTCTCCTGCTTCGTCACCAGGAAGCGGCCCAGCTCGGAGAAGCGCGTCTGAAGCGCCAGCTCGTCAATCTGCTGCTCGTCGCCAGTGCGGACCACCTTCAGGGCCTCGCGGGCGAGCTTCACGAAGTCCTGCTTGTGCGCCGCGATGCCGATGTTGTGGAACTTCTGGTCGCTGAACAGCGGCGACACCACGTTGCCCGCGTGGCAGGTGTTGCAGCGGGCCTTGCCGTTGAAGAGCGCCCAGCCCCGACGCTCCGCGGCGGTGAGCGCCTTGGAGTCCCCGGTGATGAAGCGGTCGAAGCGGGCGTCGCCGGAGTAGAGCGTGCGCTCGAAGGCGGCGATGGCCGTCGCCAGGTCGTCGAAGTTCACCTCGCGGCCGAAGACCTTCTGGAAGTCCCTCACGTACTCCGGGATGGCCTTCACCTTGGCCACCACCGCCGCCTCGTCGGGCATGCCCATCTCCCGCGGGTTGAGGATGGGCAGCTTCGCCTGGTCCTCCAGCGTGGACGCGCGGCCGTCCCAGAACTGAGAGGCATTGAAGAGCGCGTTGAGGAGCGTGGGGCTGTTGCGCGTCACCTTCTGGCCCTTCACGCCCTCCGACACGGGCTTCGCGTCCGTGAAGCCGAAGCGAGCGTCATGACAGGTGGAGCAGGACACGGTGTTGTCCACCGACAGGCGCTGGTCGTTGAAGAGCTTCTCGCCCAGCAACACCCGCTCCGGCGTGGGCGCGAGGCTGGCCGGGACGGACAGCTTCCACAGCGCCGCCGACACGCCCGGTGGCAGGTCGGCGGGCGGAGGCGCCGCTTCCTTCCCAACCGTCTGGGCCTGCCCGGCCTGGGCGAACAGCAGGACGGCGAGCGACAGTGCAACGCCACACGGCGGGCGCATGGTCTCCCCTCCCCACCAACCGCGTTGCACGCTGCGAGGAGTCGAGGCGCCGGGCTGGGGTCAGTTCTTTCCCGAAAACATCACTATCCCCGTGCCGCGGTCCAGCTTGCGTTCACCCTTGCGTGGGCTGCCGAACATCTCGGACGCGCGCATCTTTCGCAAAAGGAGGGCGTCATGTGGGACCCGGGAGAGCTGCGCGAGGGAATGGCCGTGAGGGACGAGCACGGGCGGAGGCTCGGCACGGTGGTGCATATCGGAGACACGCACTTCGAGCTGGAGCAGGGCTGGCCGCCCAGCCGCGACTTCATGGTGAGCTTCCACCTGGTGGCGCGGGTGGACCACGGCGACGTGTTCCTCCACCCCGGCCACGGCGCCACCGTGCCCACGGAGGACGAGGCGCCCGACAGCGGCGCATACATCTGACGGCTAGCGTCCGGGCAGGCGCAGGTCGCGAGAGAGGAAGAGCAGCCCGGACGCCGTCGCCGGCGCGAGCACGGCCAGGGCGATGATGGCCCAGTCCAGCGGGCTCCGGGCGAGCGGCACGTTGTAGGTGACGGCCTGGACGAACGTCAGACACGCGTCCGCCGCCGTCAGCCCGCCCAGCACCGTGGCCAGGGAATCCCGCCAGCGCCGCACCAGGGAGAAGAGGCCCACGGTCAGGCCCACGTCGAACAGCACCCACGCCCACTGCACCTGGACGGACGGGAACCAGCGCGCCGTGGCGGGCAGCGCCAGCAGCGCGGTCCACGGGACGAGCAGCACGGCGAGCGCGTGCACCAGCAGGCGCGGACGCCGCAGCAACGTGGCGACGCCGAAGCGCAGCAGGCTGCCCTGCGCGAAGGCCCGCAGCGCGTCGTACACCGCCGCCAGCCCACCCCGAGGCTCGGGATAGGACAGATGGATGGGCACCCAGGCGTCAGGGCGAAACTTCCCCTTGAAGGTGCGCAGCCCCTCGAAGTCGAAGAGCGGCCGGCCGCACGCCCGCGCCAGCCGCAGCCACGGCCGCACGGGCCCCGCGAGCGGCGCCAGTCCCAGCGTCACGTAGCGCCGCCCGGTGGCGACCGCCGCGCGCATGGCCGCGTCCACCAACGCCTCCGCGGTGCCGTTGGGCGCCTCCGGATCCCTGAGCAGATCCTGGAGGAACCAGCCTTCGCGGGCATACACGGGCGACACCGACAGGAAGCCCACCACCTCGCCGTCCACCTCCGCGACGAAGGCGTGGCGCTCGCTCGCGAAGGCGTGGGGACGGAGCTGGACCAAAAAGCCCATGGGCGCCATGCGGCGGGACGCCAGCCAGCGCGCCTTCAGCAGCTCCACCGCGCGCCGCGTGGGGTGCAGCGAATCTCCCAGCTCCGTGGCGGGCACCTCGCGGACCTTCACGCCTCGCGCGCGGGCACGGCGCAGCTGCTCACGCAGGCCGCGGCTGCCTCGCACGACGTCGTCCCAGTGCGCCGGGTCCCAGACGGGCTGCTCGCCGATGGACAGCGACGCCATGGGGGCCAGCTCCAGGAAGCGCGGCTCGGTGGCGAAGAAGCACACGCGCCGACTCACTGCTCGCGCGGCCGCGCGGAAGTCCTCCGTCACCGAAGCCAGCCGCTCCGGCGCGGCGATGGGCGCTCCGGCCGCCACCCAGGCGCCGCCCGTGTCCACGTACGCCACGCACGCGTCGCCCGCCGGGTCGAACCAGTAGCGGAAGCCGGGCTGCAGCACCTGGAACGAGGTGGCGTTCCACCCGTACCGGCGCAGCAGCGCCAGCACCTGCTCGCGTGACTCCGGGCCAGCCGGGTCCTTCTTTGGGGAATGTCCTTCCACGCGCGGCGGAAGGTATGTGCCCCACCCCGTGGACGGCAAACGAGAACACCCTCTGTCCGGACCAGAGCCGCGTGCCTCATACGGCGCGCATGAGCGCGCGCGACGCAGCGAGGTCTCCAGCGACCACACGCGCGCGCCAGCCGACAGTTGCAGCACAAGAGGGCAGGCGGGCACTCAGGGAAAGCCAAAGTCAGCCTAGCGTGCGGGGCACTCCCTCCAACTGGAGCCCGTGGATTGAAATCTCCTTCACTCGCGGCCTGCGCGCTCGCGGCCCTGTTATCCCCCTGTCTGGCTGCCGCCAATGGAGACGATGCCGGTGGCGTGCGAACCAACACCGCGCGCCTGCTGACGACAGACGCGGCGGAGGTCATCGACGCGCCCGTGCTGGGACTCCAGCGCACGGCGCTGCCGCTGTTCTCGGGACTGGCCGTGGACACGTCCATGTATGCCAATGCCTTGCTGGCGCCCAACGTGGGGCTGCGCTGGGCGATGGCCGCCGGGCCACACCGCATCGTGCTGGGCGCGCGCTACACGCACTTCGTGGGCGCCTCCGTCTATTCGGACGTGGTGACGTCGGAGGCGGACACGCCGGCGCTCCAGCGCTTCGAGCCCGAGCTGTCCGGCCCCTCCTTCTACGGCGTCTATGGCCTGGCGCTGGGCCCCGTGCTGGTGCAGGGCGAGGCGCGCTACGGCCACTACACGTCCGACTACCTCTCCTTCACCGGCGCGCTGGCGTTCAACTTCGCGGGCCCCTGGTCCGTGGTGGGCGAGGCGGGCGTTCGCGTGAAGGGGGGCACCACCCTGCGCGCCGCCGCGGGCATCCGCTACGGCGGCGAGCACTTCGGCCTGGGCCTGGGCGCCACCTACGTGGACATGAGCGACCCGGCCCTTCCGGGAGAGAGCCTGCCCGTCCTTCCCGTCCTCGACCTGTCGTGGAGCTTCCGATGATGATGCGCGCCCTGCTGCTTCCCTGCGTGCTGCTGCTGTCCGCGTGCTCGGCGGAGATCGCCATCCAGACCGAGCCCTTCGACCAGGTGGTGCCCGTCACCTCGCTGCTCGAGCCCGTCTACGCGGAGGTGGCGCTCGACCTGCCGGAGGAGTCCGTCAACACACAGGACCTGGACATCATCGTCAACGAGGTCTCCGCCACCCTCGTGGTGGTCAACCCGTCCCCCACGCTCACCCTGCGCACGTCCGCGCGCCTGTCGCTCACCGGAAGCGCCACGCCGAACAACCCGCGGCTCTACACGGACTTCAACCGGCCGGCCTACTACGACAGGGCGACGGAAATCCTCGCCGAGCGGACCTTCCAGCCCGACTCGCGCACGCCGGTGCGCATCGATTCACCGGCGCTCAAGGAGGCCATTGGCCGGCGACGCGTCTGGGTCATCGTCAGCAACACGGTGGTCCGCTCCGGCCTCTCCCTGCCCCAGCTCCCGGCGCAAGTCCGGCTGGAGGACATCGTCTTCCAGGCCCTGCTCACCAAGCCCTTCCCCGGGCTGGGCGGCGCGCTGGAGGCCGGCGGCCTGTAGCCAGGGGCGGGCGCGGGTGGGAAGCTTGCGCGAGAGCGACTCGCCCGTGCCCTTCGCCTACTACGACACCCTCACCCCCGCCCAGCGGCGCGTCTACCGGATGAGTGACTCGGTGAGCGCGCTCCGGCTCCGCGAGCCCAAGACGCTGGAGCCCCTGGTGGCCGCGCTGCGCGAGGCCCTGGCGACGGGCCGGCAGCCGGACACCGAGCGCGCCACCGTCCGGCTGAGTGACGCCCTCTGCGAGCGGCTGGACCTGTTCGCGCCGCGGGTGGAGGTGCTGGAGGTCCGCCCGTCGTCGACGACGGGCGAGCTGCACGGCCTGTACAGCCTGGAGCGGGGTCGTCGCCCTCGCATCCAGCTGTGGATGCGGACCGCGAAGCACGCGCGGGTGGTGGCCTTCCGCACCTACCTCCGCACCCTGCTGCATGAGCTGTGTCACCACCTGGACTTTCTTCTGCTGGAGCTGCCCGCTTCCTTCCACACGGAAGGCTTCTTCCAGCGCGAATCCAGCCTCTTCCACCAGCTGGTGCCCCGCCCGGCCCGGCCACGGCGTTCCGGGGTCAGGAAGGGTGTGACGGCGGACACCCCCGACATAAGTCCAGGCAGGCGGCGGCGCGGAGGCTAGATTCCGCCTCCCTATGGCGCATCCGACCGAAGACAAGAACTTCCGCCTGCCGACCTCCATCCGTCCCCGCCGCTACACGGCCACGCTGACCCTGGACCTGGAGGCGAAGTCCTTCTCCGGCCAGCAGACCGTCGACCTGGACGTGGCGGCGCCGTCGAACGAAATCATCCTGCACGGCATCTCCCTGGCGCTGGGCGACGTGACGTTCCGCGCCGGTGGCCAGCAGCGCAAGCCGTCCTCCATCCAGCCCGCCCAGGCGAGCGAGACGGTGGTGCTCCGCTTCGAGGAAGCGCTGCCCACGGGCGCCGCGTCGCTGGACGTCGCGTGGACGGGGCGCTTCACCGAAGGGCTGCGCGGCCTGTACCAGGCGGGCAAGGTGGCGGCCACCCAGTTCGAGGCCGCCGACGCGCGCCGCCTCTTCCCCTGCTTCGACGAGCCCGCCTTCAAGGCGCGCTGGGCCCTCACCGTGCGCGTGCCGCCGGGGCTCACCGCGCTGGGCAACGGCCCGGTGGTGAAGGACACGCAGGAGGGCAACCTGCGCGCGGTGACGTTCCAGGAGACGGAGGTGCTCAGCAGCTACCTCATCGCCCTGGTGGTGGGCCCGCTGGTGGGCACGGACGCGGAGGACGTGCAGGGCGTGCCGGTGCGGACCTGGGCGCTGCCGGAGAAGGCGCACCTGACGCGCTTCGGCCAGGACGTGGCCCTGGCGGTGCTGCCCAGGCTCCAGGACTACTTCGGGCTGCCGTATGCCTTCACCAAGGTGGACCAGGTGGGCATCCCCGACTTCGAGGCCGGCGCCATGGAGAACGCCGGCCTGATTACCTACCGCGAGGTGGCGCTGCTGCTGGACCCTGCCACCGCGCCGCTGTCGGTGAAGAAGCGCGTTGCGGAGGTGGTGACGCACGAGCTGGCGCACCAGTGGTTCGGCAACTGGGTCACCATGGTGTGGTGGGACGACCTGTGGCTCAACGAGGCGTTCGCCACGTGGATGGCCTTCAAGATCGTGGACCAGTGGCGCCCCGAGTGGCGCATGTGGCTGGACTTCGACGCGCACCGCGCCAGCGCGCTGCACCTGGACGCGCTCAAGTCCACGCACCCCATCCACGGCGAGGTGCGCAACGCGGGCGAGGCCGGCGAGAGCTTCGACGCGATTACGTACGAGAAGGGCGGCGCGGTGCTGCGGATGATTGAGGGCTTCCTCGGGGAAGGCCCCTTCCGCGAGGGCATCCGCCAGTACATGCGCAAGCACGCGCGCGCCAACGCGGTGAAGGAAGACTTGTGGAACGCGCTGGGCGACGCCGCGAAGCAGCCGGTGGAGGAGCTGGCCACCGCGTGGGTGGGCCAGAGCGGCTTCCCGCTGGTGACGGCGACGCTGGACGGGCGCGGGCTGTCGCTGGCGCAGCGGCGCTTCTACACCGAGCCCGGCGCGCGGAGCGGTGAGACGTGGCCGGTGCCGGTGGTGCTGCGCTACGAGGACAGCACTGGCGTGCGCGAACAGCGCGTGCTGCTGCGGGACGCCCAGGCCACGGTGAAGCTGGAGGGCGAGGGCGAGGTGAAGTGGCTGACGGCCAACGCGGGCTCCACCGGCTTCTACCGGGTGGCCTACGACAAGCCGGCCCTGGCGAAGCTGGCGGCGAACCTGAAGGCGCTGGCCCCCTCCGAGCGCACCGCCCTGCTGGCGGACCAGTGGGCGCTGGTGCGCGCGGGACAGGTGTCGGTGGCGGACCTGCTGGACCTGGCGGGCCGCTTCGGTGACGAGGAGGACGACTCCGTCCTGGACGAGCTGGTGGGCCGGCTGGCCTACATCGAAGGCCGGCTGACGGACGGCGAGGACCAGGTGCGCTTCCGCGCGTGGGTGGAGAAGCTGCTGGGGCCCGGGCTGAAGAAGCTGGGCTGGCAGCCCGCGCCGAACGAGGCGGACCGGGTGAAGCTGCGGCGCGCATCGCTGGTGCGCGCGGTGGGCGGGCTGGCGCGCGGCCAGGACGCGCTCGCCGAGGCCCGGCCCCGCGTGGAGCGCATGCTCCAGGGACAGCGGGACGCGCTGGAGCCCAACCTGCTGGACGCCGCGGTGGGCATGGTGGCGCGCGCGGGCGACGCGGCGCTCTTCGACACCTTCCTCCAGAAGCTCCCGTCAGAGCCCGACCCGGCCACGCAGCGCCGCTACCTCCTGGCGCTCACCGCCTTCGAGGCCCCGGAGCTCACCGAGCGCGCGCGCGGGCTGCTCTACACGGACACGGTGAAGACGCAGGACGTGGCCAGCTTCGTCGCCGGACTGCTGGGCAACCGCGTCGGCCGCGACGCGTGGTGGGCGCAGATGCGCACGCAGTGGAAGGACGTGGTGGCCCGCACCGGCGGCGCCCCCATGCTGCTGCGCCGCATCGTCGAGGCCATGGGCATGCTGCGCACGCGCGAGCACTTGGAGCAGATGCAGGCCCTGCTCAAGGCCCAGCCCATCCCCGAGGCGCAGCAGGCCACGGCGCAGACGCTGGAGCGGCTGTCCCAGGACGTGGCGCTGCGTGAGCGCTGCATGCCCGAGGTGTCCGCGTGGCTGAAGCGCCAGCCATGAAGACGACGCTGACGGAGGCGAGCCTCTCGGGGGTGCGGGAGGCCCTGCGGCAGGCCAACGCGGGGCTCGAGCGCGCCTACCCGGGGGACTCGACCCGGCGGCAGCCGGTGCACGTGGTATACGGCGGCGCGCACCTCTTCCGGGCGGAGACGGCCCGGAAGCTGGGCGGCATCGCGCTGAACACGCTCAAGGAGTACGCACCGGACGCGCCCGTCCTCGCCCATGGGCTGGGGCTGCCCCAGCGCGGCCGCTTCGCCCAGCGCGTCTACGCGCGCGTGGTGGCCAAGCTGGAGCGCGAGCCGGTGGAGGACCTGCGCATCGACTTCGAGGACGGCTACGGGCACCGCTCCGACGCGGAGGAGGACGGGCACGCCGTGTCCACCGCGGAGGAGCTGGCGCGCGGGCTGGCGCGGGAGCTGCTACCGCCCTTCATCGGCATCCGGGTGAAGTCCTTCACCGAGGAGCTGTTCGACCGCGCCACACGCACGTTGGATTTGTTCCTCACCACGCTGCTGGAGCGCTCGGGTGGGAAGCTGCCACCCGGCTTCGTCGTCACGCTGCCCAAGGTGTCGCTGCCGGAGCAGGTGGCGGCGCTCGCCCGCGTCCTGGAGGTGCTGGAGACGCGGCACGGGCTGCCGGTGGGCACGGTGGGCATCGAGCTGATGGTGGAGACGCCCCAGGCGCTCTTCGACCAGCAGGGCCGGCTGCACCTGCCCACGCTGGTGGCCGCGAGCGCGGGCCGCTGCACCAGCGTCCACCTGGGCGTGTACGACTACACCGCCGCGCTGGGCGTCAGCGCGCATGCGCAGACGATGCTGCACCCGGCCTGCGACTTCCTGAGGGACCTGGTGCAGGTGTCACTCGCGGACACGGGCATCCGGCTGGCGGACGGCGCCACCAACGTCATGCCGGTGCCGCCCCACCGGGCGAAGCAGGACGAGCCGCTGCTGCCCACCGAGCGCCGGGAGAACATGGAGGCGATTCACCGGGTCTGGCAGGTGTCGTACCGGCACATCCGCCACTCGCTGGAGCGGGGCTGGTACCAGGGGTGGGACCTGCACCCGGGCCAGCTCCCCGTGCGCTACGCGGCGGTGTATGCGTTCTTCCTGGAGGGGCTGGACGCGGCCTCGCGCAGGCTCAGGGCCTTCATGGACAAGGCCGCGCAGGCCACGCTGGTGGGAGACGTCTTCGACGACGCGGCCACCGGCCAGGGCCTGCTCAACTTCTTCCTGCGCGGCCTGAGCTGCGGCGCGCTCACCCAGGACGAGGTGCTGGCGGCCGGCCTCACGCTGGAGGAGCTGCGCAGCCGCTCCTTCCGGGACATCGTCGCGGCGCGCCGCGCCCGGGCCAATTCCAGCTAGGTCGCGGCTCCAGGCTTCGTCATGCGGCGTCTCGCGCTCCTGCTGTGTTTCTCCTCCGCCTGTGCCGGACCGTCCGCGATGACGGCCCGGCCCGAGCAGCCCGTGCCCGAGCCGGGGCCCGCCTCGAAGGCACCTCCGTCGGCACCCGCGCCGACAGGTCCCCTCGCTCGGGAGCTGGCGCCGCTGCCCAAGCAGCGCGTGCGCTCCGCCGAAGGCATCTTCACCGCCGAGGTGGAAGCCACCGCCGCGCCCCGCCTGACGCGGCACGAAGGCTCCACGCGGCTGGAGATTCCCCTGGGCACGGAGGCGCCGCTGAGCTGCTTCGTGTACGAGCGCCCCATCGACGCGGCGGGCGCGGTGCTCGCGGTGGCCAAGGCGGTGCAAGGCCACCAGGGCGTCACCGTCCGGAGCATGACGCCCACGGACGTCTCCATCGTCGCGGACGCACCGGTGATGTTCGTGGACGTGGACTACGAGGTGGCCGCCCCCGGGGACAGCGTGAGCGCGGGACGGCTCAAGCTGATGGTGAGCGCGAGCCCGGAGCTGCCCCTGCTGTGCGCCCATGACGAGCCCGGCTACGCGCGAACCTTCCGCCGCGTCACCACCGGCCTGGCCGCCACGCTCGAGGTGCCCGGCCCCGCCCGGACGTCCGCGCGCACGAAGGCGCTTCGCGTGCTGAAGCTGGATGGCCGGCTCGCGGGCTTCGACTGGCGCACCGAGCGACTTCTGGAGGGCGGCTCGCGACGCACGGAGGTCTCCACCAGCCTGCTGCTGCCAGGCGCCGCGAAGGGTCCGCGCGCGGAGGACCGCACCCTCACCACCGTCACGGATGAGGCGGGGCGGCTGACGGAGCAGCGCCATGCGCATGCGGAAGACGGACGTCTCACGCTCCAGGTGACGCTCCGCCGCGAACGGGAGCCCCCGCCCGCCGCTCCCGGGACGGCGTACCGCTACGAGGGGCGCCAGGGCTCGCGCACGCTCAAGGGCACCTTCACGTCGAAGCGGGGGCTCGCCACGGAAGAGCGGGTCCACGACACCGTGCGCGACGTGCTGCGGCCGGGTGGCCCGGCGGAGGCAGTGCTCGACGTCTACCGACCCGCGGAGGTGCTCTCTGCCTCCATGGAGTTGGTGCTGCGCCGGACCCCCTCGGCTGGACCGCGAGCCCTGACGCTCACCACGGGGGCAATCACCGAGGAGGCGCGGGCCGACGCGAACGGCGCACTCGAGTGGACCGAGCGCGCCCACCCTGAGGGCCGGCTCACGTCCGAGCTCATCCACACCGCCCCGACGCCCTGAACGCGGCCCCTCACCTCACCAGAGCATGTCCTGGTCCTCGGTGACGCCGGGGACGTTGGACAGCTCCAGCGTGCGGCTCCCCACGCGCACGGTTCCGTTGAAGAAGCCCACCGGCTGCGCGAAGTGGCTCACGACGAGGCGCAGGTTCCGGTCCTCGCGGTGCACATGGAGGGGCTCGAAGCGCAGGTCCACCGCGCCATCCACCGTCGCCAGCCGCCACGGCGCCATCAGGTCCTTCGCGTCGTATTCGAAGCGGGCGCGCGCCAGCGGGTACAGCGTGTCCCCCAGCCACAGCGCATTCTCATTGGCGTCCGCGTTGCCCTCGTTGAAGCCCTCCACGAGGTTGATGCCCACCGGCGTGCCGTCCGCCAGCCGCCCCGCCGCGAAGGCCCAGCGCCAGGCGGTGTGCCGCGCCAGGTAGCCCTGCGTGTAGTCCATGCCGCCCACGCCGCCGTCCAACCGGAAGCGCTTCCCGCCCGCCTCCAGGCTGCCGAAGGCGAGCAGGCCGTTGCTCTTCATGGTGACGTTCACCAGCCCGTCACCCTCCACCGGCGCCACCACCGTGAGCGCGGGCGGGCCGCCGGCCACCATCAAGTCGCCCTCCCACTGGAAGGACTGGAGGCTCCCGGTGCGCAGCCGGCTGACGTCCACCGCCACCCGGTAGCGCTCGTCGTCCTGGCCGCGCTGCACCGACAGCCGTCCGCCCAGCGTGCGGAAGGAGGCCTTGAGGCCCTGCCCCGGCTTGTCGCCCAGCTCCACCATGGGGCCGGGCGCGCCCAGGAAGCTCACGTCACACAGCGGCTTGCGCTCGCGCAGGTCCAGGGCCACCGCGAAGGCGCTCGACGTGTAGCCCAGGTCCACCACCGCGAAGAGCGCGGCGACCTCGGGCGTGGCCGCGAAGGTGTAGTGCCAGCGCTTGCGCTTCAGCAGCCGCGTGGCGCGGCCCGGGGCCCACTGCCCCCGCAGGCGCGGCAGGTCCACTTCGGGCAGCTCACCCTGGTAGGTACCGAATCGGGGCTCCCCCCCGGAGGTGGCCACGGAGGCTGGCGCGGGAGGGAACAAGGCGTCTCGCTCTGGCTTCATCTGGCCCCATTGGAAGGAAAAGGCGCGTGGCTGTCATGTCAGGCCGCCGCCCAAGTGCCACCCGCCGACAGTGACACCTGAGAGGGTGTGCGGAGCGTAACGCAACGTCGGCGCGCTGGGGCCCCCCGTCAGCCCCGGCCGAAGACGATGCGCTCCTGGGACAACAGCCGGGCGGTGACCACCAGCGCCAGCACCGTGAGCAGGAGGCTGGACACGCCCGCGATGAGGAACGGCAGCGCGCCCAGCGGCTCACCGCGCATCACCTCGCCCGCGAGCACCTCCTGGCCCAGCACCGGCACCGCGAACATCCACAGCTTCGGCTGGAGCGGCGACAGGGCCAGCACCATGCCCGGCATCATCGGCACCACCATCAGCAGGGACAGGTACGTCTGCGCTTCCTTGAAGGAGCGTGCATAGGTGGACACCCACACCTGCACGGCGGAGGCGGCCAGCGCCAGCGGCAGCACGGCGGCGGCCATGCCCAGGGCGGCGGACGCGTCGAAGCGGGCCTTCACCCCCAGGTCCTCCAAGGGCACGCGCCGCACCACCAACATGTAGCCCACCAGCGTTATCAGCACCGCCGCGACGGCCATGACCACGGTGGCCAGCCACTTGCCCGTCACCACCGCGCCCCGGGGCGCCGGGTTGAGCAGCAGGGGCTCCAGCGAGCCGCGCTCGCGCTCCCCCGCCATGGCGTCGCTGGCCACCTGCATGCCGCCCGCGAAGGCGGCGATGACCAGGAAGAGCGGCACCATGTTGAGCAGGCCCGCCGCGGTGCGCTCCGGCGTGGACAGGTCCGCCTCCTGCACCCGCACGGGGATGGCCAGCTCCGGCGCGACGCCCCGCGCATACAGGCGCTGCGTGCCCAGGAGCTGGGCGTACGCCTCCAGCAGTCGCCGCGCGCGCAGCACCGACTGGCGCGCGGACTGGCGCGAGCTGTCCACCACGAGCTGCACCTCGGCGGTGCGCCCGGCGGAGTACGCTTCGGCGTAGTCGTCCGGCACTATCAGCACCGCGTCCAGCGAGCCCGCCCGGATGCGCGACTCGTAGTCCTCCGGCGCCGCTTCCAGCTGCGCGCCGTAGCGCTCCAGGAAGGCCATCAGGCTGGGGGCGTGCTCCCGCCCCACCACCGGCAGCGCCAGCGGCCGGTCCTGCCGGTACCAGGAGGCCAGCAGGTTGAACATCACCATGAACACGACGGGGCCAATCAGCGGCCACGCCAGCGAGGTGAGCACCGAGCGCCTGTCGCGCAGGTGGTCCTTCAACTCCTTGCGGAAGACGGAGAAGGACAGCCCGCTCATTGCATCAACCCCTGGTCCGTGCCGATGGTGGCCACGAAGGCCTCCTCCAGGCTGTCCTTGCCGGTGCTCGCGCGCAGCGCCTCCGGCGTCCCGTCCGCCACCACCCGTCCGTGCGCCACCACCACGATGCGGTCACACAGCGCGGCCACCTCCTGCATGACGTGGCTGGAGAACACCACGCACCGGCCCTCATCCTTCAGCCGCCGCAGCAGCGTGCGCACCGAGCGCGTGCTCATGACGTCCAGCCCGTTGGTGGGCTCGTCCAGGAGCACGTTGCGAGGCCCATGCACCAGCGCCCGCGCCAGGGCCACCTTCACGCGCTGGCCCTGGCTGAAGCCCTCCGTGCGGCGGTCCGCGATGTCCCGCATGTCCAACAGGTCCAGCAGCTCGTCCACGCGCTTGTCCAGCGCGGCGCCGGACAGGCCGTGCAGCTCGCCGTAGTAGCGCGCGTGCTCGCGGGCGGTGAGGCGCGGATAGAGGCCGCGCGCGTCCGGCAGCACCCCCAGCGCCCGCCGGGCCTCCTGGGGCCGCTGCACCACGTCCACGCCGTCCACCAGCGCGGTGCCGCGGTCCGGCCGCACCAGCGTGTAGAGCATGCGCATCGTCGTCGTCTTGCCCGCGCCGTTGGGGCCCAGCAGGCCGGTGATGACGCCGTCCTCCGCCGTGAAGGACACGTCCTCCACCGCCGTCACCTTCTTGCCAAAGCGCTTGTGCAGGTTCCTGGCTTCAATCATGGCGCGCGCGTCCTCACGGCACCGGGCCGGCGAAGGAGGTGAAGAAGGGAGGCCGGGTGAGACTGGCGCCGCAGGTGGACGACAGCCCCTCCACGCGCCCCTGGTTCAGCAGGTCCACCATCAGCGTGCGCGCGCAGTCCACGCCCATCGTGTTGTGGCCCACGCCGGGCACCACCACGTGCAGGCTGTTGGAGAGCGTGCGCTTCGCCTCCTCGGCCCACGCGGGCGGCGTCACCGGGTCCAGCTCGCCCGACAAGAGCAGCGTGGGCACCGACGACACCACCGGCTCGCGGTAGCCCTGGGGCAGGGCGGCGCGCGGCCAGTCCGCGCAGACGGAGAGCACTTCCCGGCCCATGGTCGGGCCGAACCAGGTGCCCTGCGACTCGCGAGCCACCGCCGCCTCGTCGTAGAAGGGCGCGTCCTCCGCGCACACGACGGCGAAGTAGAGGCCCTGGCTCACCGTGCGGCCCAGGTTCTCCGTCAGGCCCACGCTGAGCGCGACGAAGGGGGACCAGTCTCCCTGCGTGGCCCGGTCCAGCATCAGCGGCACCAGGGAGGACAGCTCCGGGCTGTAGAGCTGCACGAAGAGCTGCGACAGGAAGGCGCGGCGCGACAGGACGACCTCCTCCAGCACGCCGGTGCGCGGGTGCGCCACCCGGGTGCGCGCGGGCGTGGTCTCCAGCGTCGTCAGCAACGCCTCCGTCCTGGGCCGCAGGTCCGGATACGCATTGGCGCACGCCGCGTCCGCCTCGCAGTTCGCCAGCAGACGGTCCAGCGCCTGCTGCGCGTCGCGGGGTGCGTAGAGCGGCAGGTACAGCCCCATGGGCGCCACGCCGTCCAGGATGGCGGTCCGCACGCGCTCCGGGTGCCGCCGCATGTACACGAGCGCCGCGCGCGTGCCGTAGGACACGCCCCAGAGGTTGAGCTGCTCGTAGCCCAGCGCCTCGCGGACCTCGTCCAGGTCGTCCATGGCGACGGGCGTGGTGTAGTGGCGCACGTCCGCGTCCCAGCCCTCGCGGCACTTGCGCACCTCCTCCGCCGCGCCGCTCTCCTCGAGCCGCGAGGACAGGCCCTCTTCCGGCGTGTCCGTCTTGCAGTTCAGCGGATTCGAGTCTCCCGTGCCCCGCTGGTCCACCAGCACGATGTCGCGCTTGCGGCGGATGCGCTCCACCGCCATCAACACCTGCGTCGAACGCGACGCCGCCTGGCCCGGGCCTCCCGCCAGCAGCACCAGCGGATCCGGCCGCGGCTGCGCCGCCAGCGCCGGCACCACCACGACGCGCAGGGGAATCTTGCGGCCCGTGCGAGCGGCCCGGTCCTCGAAGACCTCGTAGGTTCCGCACTGGGCCTGCGTGGCCAGCCCCTCCAACCGGCAGGGCTTCAGCGACAGGGTCCGCCGCTCCGCGGGGTCCTGGCTGCTCTTGGAACAGGACACCGAGGCCGCGGCCAGCAAGCCCAGGGCCAGCCAGGCGCGCCAGGGTGGAAGATGGGCGGAGATGTGTGCACGGACCCCGGACAAGGGTGCCTCCATCTGGGTACGGGAGGCTTCCCACATACCACCTCCCACGGCATTGCATTGAATCCGCGCGGAGAGGGGCCGTCCGGTGATACGCCCATGCCCACCATGAAACGCGCCCTCCTCGTCCTGGCCGTCCTTGGACTCACCACGCTCAGTGGCTGCGCCGCCCTCCAGAAGATGCTGAAGGGGGCCTTCAAGAAGCCCACCCTCTCCTTCAAGACAGCCCGGCTCGCGGATGCGTCCTTGTCCGACGCCACCATCAACCTGGTCTACGAGCTGAACAACCCCAACGGCTTCGGGTTGAACCTGGCCGAGGTGGACTACGCCTTCTTCGTGGAGGGCAAGCAGGTGGTGGCTGGAAAGCCGCGCTCCGGGCTGGCGCTCAAGGCCAACGGCAAGAGCGAGCTCGTCTTCCCCGCCAACGTGAAGTTCGCGGACATCGTCCCCGTGCTGGAGACGTTCCTCAAGCAGGACAAGGCCGCCTTCAAGGCGCAGGGCAAGCTGGGCGTGAAGACGCCCGTGGGCGTGCTGAGCTTCCCGCTGGCGAAGGAGGGCACCTTCGAGGTCCCCAAGGTTCCGCAGGTGTCCTTCCAGGCGCCGCGCATCAAGAACATCACCCTGTCCGGCGCCACCGTGGAGTTCCCGCTGTCCATCACCAACCGCAACAGCTTCCCGCTGCCGGTGGCCGGCATCACCGGCGCGCTGAAGGTGGCGGGCGCGGATGTGGGCACGCTCTCCACCGGCAACCTGGGCAAGCTGGACGGCAGCGGGACGAAGCAGGTCACCCTGCCCCTCACCATCAACTTCGCGCGCGCGGCGAACGCGGCGCTGGCCCTGCGCTCGGGCGGAAATGCGCAGGTCCGCCTGGACGGCAAGCTCACCTCGGAATCCCAGAGCGTTCCCCTGAGTCTCAGTCAGCTCGTCAATTTCGTTAAGTGACGCCTGCCTGCACTGCGGGCAGGGGAGCTGAACGCAGGGTTGTCCCAGGGCGCCCCAGACGTTACGGTGGGGCGTCCTTGCCGCTTTTTCCAAGGTCCAGACCCACATGCGCCGCATCCTCTTCAAGTCGAAAATCCACCGCGCGACCGTCACCCAGGCTGACCTGGATTACGAAGGGTCCGTCACCATCGACCGCGACCTGCTCCGCGCCGCCGACATCGTGGAGAACGAGAAGGTCGCGGTCTGGAACATCACCCAGGGCACGCGCCTGGAGACCTACGCGCTGGAAGGTGAGGCCGGCAGCGGCGTCATCTGCATCAACGGCGCGGCGGCGCACCTGAACAAGCCGGGCGACCTGGTCATCCTGGCCACCTTCGCGGAAGTGGAGGAGGCCGAGGTGGCGACCTGGAAGCCCACCGTGGTGTTCGTGGACAAGGACAACCGCGTGGTGCCCGGGCAGACGACCGAGATTCCGGGCCCGCAGCGTCGCTCGGCCTGACGGCTCCGCTGACCGCGGGCTGCTTTGCCCCATCGAACGCCTTTTGCCATGCTCCACCCTTTCTTAGAGGGTGGGATCATGGGCCCCGAAGGAGTCGATACGATGAGGCGGTCGTGGGTGAGCGCTGGCGCGCTCTCGCTGGTGCTGACAGGTTGTACGGGCACGGGGGCCTTCCGTCCGGATCCGAACAACGACGACCCGCTCTACGGGGTCATCCCCGTCGTGAAGGCGCCGCCGCAGAACCGGTGTGAGGCGCTGGGCACGTCGTCCCCGCGGGGCTCGTGTGACGACGCCCTCTACCTGGCCACCGAGTACACCCGTCGGCTCTCGGTGGGTGATGAAATCTGCCTTGAAGGCGGCTACGGCGAAGACCCGGGCTCCGCGTGCAAGGCGCGCGCGGCCATCATCGACACCTCTCCCAACCAGGTGAAGCTGGAGGTGCGCGGGCCGAAGCCAGACTCGCGCTGGTTCAACGTGGAGATGCGGCACGCCTGGTACGAAGAAGGCGCGCTGGTGGACCTCTACCTGTCCGAGCGGGGTTATTGAGGGATGGGCATCTACGACAGCGTGGCCGAGCGGCTGGCCTTCATGAAGAAGATGACACCGGCGGAGCTGAAGAAGCTCGGCTCGGCGCGGCTGTCGGACATCGTCCTGCAGGAGGTGGCGCGCTCGCGCGTGCGCATCGCCACGCTGGAGAAGCGCTACCCGCAGGCGTCGCCGCGGGAGCTGGCCCAGCGCATCGTGGACGAGAAGAAGAACCTCGCCAGCATGGTGGGCGGGGTGAGCGGGGTGTTCGGGCTGGTGGCGTTGCCGGCGGACCTGCTCTTCATGGCGTACCTGCAAATCCTCCTGCTCACGGACGTGGCCACCCTCTACAAGGTGAACCTCAAGACGGAGCGGGCGCGCGGGGAGATGCTGGATTTGTTCGGCTACGCCAACGGCCTGGGCCCGCTGCCCCGCGCGGGGCCGAAGGTGCTGGGGAAGCTGGCCGCCATGCTGCTGGAGAAGGGTGGCATGCAGACGCTGGGGCGGGCCATGCCGCTGGTGGCCGCGCCCGTCACCGCCTACTTCAACAACCAGCACATCCAGATGGTGGGCGAGCAGGCCGTGCGCTTCTACGAGGGCTTCGACAAGGCGCACACCAAGGCGAAGGCCCAGCGCAAGAAGGCCAGCGGCGCCTGACGCACCCCGCTCATTTCCCTCCGTGGGTCCGATATGCCTTCCGTGCCGGGCCGTTGATGACCCCGTCGGGGGCTTTTCCCCCCATGGAGACGGGCGGTCATCGGGCTCCCTCGGATGGAGGAGCGATGACGCCCGAGAGACGGAGACGACCAGGATGTCCGAGCTCTCGGCGGAAGTGCGGGTGCAGGTGGCGCGGTTGAAGAACCTGCTCATCGACGTAGCGCGCTGCGGTGCGCTGGGCAGTCCCCTGGGGGCCCTCCCGCATACCGAGCTGGACCCGATGGAGGTCCAGGCCATCTGGTGGCTGAAGGCGGAGAGCCTCCTTCCCGTGAACATCCTCGCGGAGCGGCTGGGTGGCATCGCTCCGCCGCGCCTGAGCCGGCTGTTGGACAGGCTGGAGGCCGCGCAGCTCGTCCAGCGCGAGCGCTCCGTGCGGCATGACCGGCGCCGCGTGCGGGTGCGGCTCACCGAGCAGGGGCGCGCGCTGGCGGAGCAGGCCGACTCGGTGGTCCAGGAGCGCATGGCGCGGCTGCTGATGCCGTTGGAAGGCGAGCAGCGCAGCGCGCTGATGGACCTGCTGGAGGGCTGGGTGGAGGCCCTGGGCGGCAAGAATCGCGCGCCTGAGCTGGCCGCCGAGGAGGGCGATGCGGACGCCCCGGTGGCCGATGCGCTGGAGCCCGCCGCGGCGCCCAGGCGCACTCGCGCGGAGTTGATCGCCATCACCGCCAACGCGGCCTGACGTGCGCGGCCCCGGCCCTGCTCGTGGCCAGCGCCGCGAGCGGGGTCTTCCCTAGAGCTGAACGCGCACCTCGCCCGCTCGCCGGCAAGCCTCGGCAACGTCCCCTGTCCAAGGCGCGTAGCCCTCCGCCTCGACCTCCAGGTGAAGGCCGAACGGCCTCACGCGCCCCAACCGCCAACGGCCCCGCGCATCCGTGAGGCCCCACGCGGGAGGCAGTGAGCCCACGTCGCTGGAGGCGGTGACCCGCGCGCCGAACACCGGCTTGCGCCCGGCCGTGACGAGCACCTCGCAGTCCCTCCCCTCCACGTCCACCTGGAAGGTGACGGCGCCGTCCACCCGGTCCTCGCCCATGTCCGCGGCGGTGCTGCTGTAGACCTCGTGAACGGAGAAGGAAACCAGCACCCGGTAGCGCCCCGGCGCCAGGATGGACACGGCCATCCCATCCTCCTCCTGGATGAAGGCGCCGGCGGAGGCCAGCTCCCACCGCGTCCCATCGCGCCACCGCTGGAGGATGAACACGGGATAGGGCTTCTGGGTCCGCGCCTCTAGCTGTGCCCGCATCGCGCCATCCATGCGCAACACGAGCCACCGGTAGGGCTTCACGCGCCACGTCACCTCGGCATCGCGCACCCCCGGCTCGGGGCTGAAGTCGAAAGCCTGCTCCGTCGCGACCACCGGGCGTCCGGAGACCGGCGACGCCACCTCGACGCGGAAGCGGGACGGCGCCCAGGACGGCAGCCCCGACACGACAAAACGCCCATCCGGCGCGAGCGGAACCTCCACGTCCTCCGGCCCCAACAACCTCGCGCCCTCCGGTGGACGGAACGTTCCTTCCAGCTCCAGCTTCCCCCGCAGCGTCACCGCTTCACCCAATCCCTCAGGGAAGAGCGAGTCCACGTCCAACACCACCGACTCCAACCGCCCCTCGCGCAGCGGCACCTCCACCCCGCCGCT